>NZ_LPVS01000087.1:0-57884 GCF_014843905.1 Mesorhizobium silamurunense
CACTGTGGCACTGTGATGCCGGGAGCGGGAGCCATCCACCTCATCTGCTTTGGCTCCATATGCGGATATGTCGGCGGGACAACGCCCCCCTCTGGCCTTCCCGTCCTCCGCAGCAGCTGCGCTGCTGCGGAGGGTGGACCGGGCATCTCCCCCATTTGGGGGGAGATTGGCAGTTTCCGCGCTGGCGCTCTCCGCCAGTTCGGCATGTCTGGAAAGCGCCGCCGGCTCGCAGAGCGTGACGCCTCCAGCCGCCGCCCTGCCCCGCCGGCCTGGTCGATCCGGCCGTGCCGTGTTCTTCCTCGGCCGGCCGCCGGCGCGGCCGCCTTTGGGGTTGGCGAAGCCGATCGCGCGGAGACCCGCATTGCGGTGGACGATGCCAATGATGGCATTGCGCGAGACCGGGCTGCCGCACAGCGCGCTGAAGCGGCCGGCGATACGCGAGGCCGAAAGCCCCTCCTTCAGCCAGGCTGCAATCACGTCGATTTCCTTTTCAGTGTAGGCGGCGGGCATGTCTCATTCCATCCGTTGCGAAAGGCTTGGGGTTGCGAAGCGCTCGGCTTGAAGCCAAGCGCCAGCGTTCGGCCGCGAGGCCGCATCTTGAGGTCTGGGAAAGGGTTGAAGTCAGGCGGCGCCGGGCGCCGCACCAAGCAGTCGAAGAAGGGCCGCCTCGGCGGCGGCCCGCGTCAGCCCCGACACCGCCTGGCCCGACGCGCGGTCGAACAGGATGACGGTGCCGTCCTCGGTGCGGATGCAGGAGATACCGCCTGAATTGGGGGCCGGAGCGGAGGGAGGAGCGGCTCCGGCCGTTCCGGTGAACCGGGGTGCGGGCGGTTCAGCCAGATCCGGGGCAAAAGCCCCGGAATGCGTCCGGACTGGGGAGGACGACGGTCCGGACGATTGGAATTCAAAAGTCGAGGGACGCGGGTTCATGCCGCCTCCCCCAGCGATGCACAGGGACCGGCCAGCCATTCGTGGCCGACACCGGCAATGCCCAGCCCGCGGCTCGCCGCAACGACATGCGGCCAGCGCTGCGGCGCAATGCGGCCGCGACGGCGCATCTGGCGGGCGGCCTCGTAGCCGCAGCCGACACCGGCAGCGAAGGCGCCGATGCTCTGCCAGCGGTCGACAAGTCCCGAGATGGTCGTGGGCAGACTCACGACGCTCATGGGCAATACGGAAATGCTTGCGGGATGTTCATTCATGCGCTAAGCGTACGTTATGTACGAACGACAGGCAAGCGAAATCGTACACTTTGGACGATAATTTTCAGGCATTTTGTACGATCATGGATTCTCGGCACAGATTGCAGCAGGCGCGCGCCCAGGCAGGCTATGCCTCGCCCAGCGATGCGGCGCGGGCGCTGCGCGACATCAACAAGAACACCCTCATCAGCCACGAGAACGGCAACCGGCCGCTGTCGCGCAAGGCGGCGGAGAAATACGGCCGGCTGTTCGGCGTCGATCCCGGCTGGCTGTTGTTCAATGGCGACGGCGCCGAGGCCGGCCCCGCGCACCTCGCCCCCTTGCCCGTCACCATCGACGTGCCGATCGTGTCCTGGATCAGCGCCGGCGAACTCGGCAGCCAGGACAGCGTCGTCAACCTTTCCGACTATCCGACCATTCCGACCGCCGACCTCGAGGAAGGCGAGTGGATTGCGCTGCGCGTCGACGGGCCGTCGATGAACAAGATCTCGCCGCCGGATTCGATCATCTTCGTCAACCTGCGCGACAAGCGGCTGGTGACCAATGGCTGCTACGTGATCGCCGACGAGACCGGCCGCGCCACCTACAAGCGCTACCGCCCGAACGACACCCCGCCCTTCCAGCCGGCCTCCTATCTCGACATCCCGCCGCCGGAGCTGGAAGGCGCGATCACCATCATCGGGCGGGTGAAAAGGTCGATGATCGATATGTGAGCGCTACAGTTGGGGGAGCGCTTTGCCTTCGGCTTTCAACTGGTCGAAGTACTGGTCCATCGCCTCGGGCGCCAACACGAAGAGGTTTTTGAGGTAGGGATTGCCGCGCAGCCCGATGCCAAATGATCGTTTGCCCTTCTGGTTGATCTGAAGCTCGTCGACGTCGCTTTTGCCTCGGCTGAACCGATAGCGAAATTCCACAAAGTTGCGGTCCAGAACCTCCCGATAGGGCGTGAGGGCTTGGCAACCGGTTTCGACAATCGACGTCGCAGTGGCGAACAGCCGCGTTCTTGAACGGGAAAGCGGCACGACGAAGGAGATCAAAAGAACGCTTGCTGCAACAAATACAAGCAGCGTTATGGCCATGGTCTTGGCCTTGGGGTCGAGAAAGACGGCGGCGTTCTCGGAGCGCAAGCTATAATGTGCATAGGCGTAAAGATCGGCTTTTCCTTTGAGCCATCAGCTCTATGACGACAATGGCTATCGCGACGAACGTTCCGAGGAAAATAACGGTCATCAGATAGGAAACCCAGAGTCGCTCGCCACATGAGTATGAAGCGAGAAACCCGTCACTCAGCGTCATTTCCATTTCAGAAGCCTGCCCCAGCACTCGCCCCAAATCGCATCAGGTCATATTTGGATGATGCTAGAGCAGGTCAAGTGTTCTTGGCTCCTGCCAAATAACCTTTCGTGAAATAGGTCACGAAATCCGAAAGGGGCCAGCCGCGCATCTCCCCTTCTCAGGGGAGATGGCCGCGTTACAAGATTTTCGCGATCCTCTTATAACCGCTCGCAGTCCTATCGTTCAAATTGTACGAATCATGCTTGACCGCTTTTCGTACATTAAGTACGATGCATCCCTTCGTTGAGGGGACTTGCTTGAACACCGCGAACCATGTCGCTTTCGCCGATCTCTCCCGTCCGATGCTGTCGCCATTGCCGTTCGCCGAGCGCGAGCGCCTGGCCGGCGCATGGCGCATGGCCAGCCAGGACATCGCCGACGACATCCGCTTCATCCGGCAATATCTGAAAGTAATCGCCGAAAAGGACGAACGCCTGTCGACCGGCACGCTGGTACACGGCCGCGCCTATGTCGAGGCCTGCGCGGCCTGGCTGCCGGAAACAGTGGCGCGGTATTCGAGGAACCTCAGGCTGATCAGCGACTGCGAGTGCGCGATGATTGCTGCGGGCGTGAGGTTTGCAAAGTCGAGCGATGCCTGGGAGTGAACTACCTCTCCTGCGCGCGGAGATAAAAGCGAACGCCGGCAGCACAGAGGAGGCGCGAAAGGAACGCGGCGAAGACAGTTGCCGCCCCTCCGAGTGCGGAGAAGCACCCACTGCAACCCTTGGCTCTCCACCTCAAAAAATGCATCGTTTCACACAATTGCCAATTGGTGGACGGGGTCGAATTGCCGGTAGTTTAATTCTCTCCGGGCGAAGGAGGACATAGTCGCGTACCAGGGAGGAACTCGTTTGATGGACCAGCAAATCGACATCGGCATACAACCCGACAATCAGCCTTACGAAGTCACCTCATTTGCCAGGAAGCATGGCCTGACGATCCCGGTCGCGGACGCAGTGCTTTTTGCTAAGGGTCCGTCGCCGTCGCGGGCTGCCTGCGATACCGCAGCGCTCGCCTTCCTCTGCGCGGTCGCGCAATACGCCAAGAAGCAAGTCCCGCGCTAGCGGTTCAGCTACGCGCCTCTCCTACCAGCTGAACTGCAGCCCGGCATTGCCGCCGACGACATTGCCGGAGAAAGCGATGCCGAGCGTGCCGGTCAGCCGGCCGCCATGGGCGAAGCCTTCGCTCAGCACTGCGGCACCGGTGATGCCGAAGGCATTGGCGTCACCCATATTGCCCCAGTTGACGCGCAGCCCGAAATGCTCGCCCTGGACGAGGTCGGGCGCTGCAAGGGCGGCCGAGATCGAGGCGTTCTCGAAGGCGCGCGTGACGCGGTTGTCGATGTCGTCGACCTGGCTGGCGAGTGCTGTCTTGCCGGTGACGGTGGTGGTCCCGCCTTAGCCGTCGTCGACTTTCCGCTTCGTCTCGCCGGTCTGGGCGTTGATGCAGGTGTCGGTGCCAGGGCTGTAATAGCAATTGGCCCCATAGGCGGCACAGACCTTGACATATTCGACCGCGGCCTGAGATGGCGCCGCGAGGAGCGTTTGCTGCGCCGAGGATCGCCGGCGCAAGGAAATATCTGACCATGGTTGCCCCCCGGCCGCTCTTACCAGGTGAGCTGCAGGCCGGCGTTGCCGCCGACGGTCTTGCCGGAGAAGGCGACGCCGGCAGCGCCGGCCAGCCGTCCATTGCCGCCGGAGAAGAGGCCCTCGCCCAGAACGGCCGCGCCGGTCACGCCCATGGCGTTGGACTGGCCGGCATTGCCCCAGTTGACGCGCACGCCGAAATGCTCGCCCTGCACCAGATCCGCGCTAGTCAGCGCCGAGGCCACCGAGGCGCCCTCGAAGGCGCGCTGGACTCGGGCGTCGATGTCGTCGACCTTGCTCGCCAGCGCGGTCTTGCCCACAACCACGCCGTCCGCGGTCGCGCGGCGCGTCTCGCCGGTATTGGCATTGATGCAGGTGTCGGTGCCAAGGCTGTAATAATACTGCGCGCCATAGAGCGAGCACACCCTGACGTACTCGACCGGCGGCGCAGCCAGCGCCGACGCCGAAAAGCCGCTGGCTGCGGCCAGAAACGCACATGAAATAAGACGGTGGATGCCCCGCATACCCTGACCCCCGAAGTTGGATTGAGAAAACCCTCGCGCCAAAATCGCCACTAGGGGCGCGAACCGAGTCAACGGATGTTCCGGGCTCAATACCTGACTTTTACTGGGAGTATTTCGAATGAAAGCGCGGCTGTTGCCGCAGGGTCACAGTGGATTGCTCGATCTGTTCAGCAACCCGCGATCAGGCTAAGCCTATTTATAAAGGAGATCTAATTTTAGATTAACCTAATATTGTTCGCCTGTACCTTCGGCGGCGAAAGTTCCAGCGTATCCATGCGCGCCAAAACCTTTCGGGCGCGGCTTCCCGCGCCCTCGTTCACCCAGTCATGGAGACGGACCGGCGACGCTCGCCGTCGGAAATCAGGCCTTGGCGTTCGGCTTGGCGGGAGCCTTTGCCTTGGCCGGGGCCTTGGCGGGCTTTTCTGCCTTCGCCGCCTTTGGCTTGACGGCCTTGGCGGCGGTCGCCTTTTTCGGCGCGGGCTTGGCCTTCGGCTTCGCAGCGCCGTCGATCTCGGCGGTCGCCTGTTCCCAATGCTCCATATGCGCGCCTTCCGGCCGGCCTGCCTGTTCCCAGATCTCATGCGCCCGCCGGCGAATGCGTTCCTGCCTGTCGTCCGTCACTGTCGCCTCCTTTAGCTGGGGACGTTCCCCGACGGAAACATTAGCCGAATTTTCCGGTGGCGTCTTGCGCATCGTCGCATGAGGACCTGAACCTCGGCAGCGACTTCTTCAGTGCTCGACGGCGATAACGGCGACGCCCAGATGTGCTGCCTTTTTTGTGATCAATCCGGCCAAATCGGCATCGGAGCGCTCGGTCCCGGTGCGCTCGCGCAGAATGGCGATCGCATCCTTCATCGACAGCAGGCCGGTGCAATGTTCGGCCAGAAGCTTGTCGACGTTCTTGGCGATGTCAGGTGATTCGACATGGGGGTGGTGCATGGCTGCGACTCCTTTCTAGGAGCCGGCATCCCCCCGCCGGCATGGCGGGAGGATCGGGGGCTCGTAAGCACAAGGTTACTCGATAACCTGTATCACTCTGCGTGTGCCAGGGTCGACCAGAACCGTGTGGTCGTTGACGACAGTGTATCTGTACTGAACGTCTGGCACCGTCTGCAGTTCTACCGTATCAGGTACGGTAGAACCGACGCCAAGCTCCAGCCCCAGAACATTGACCGAGGCGATCGGATGCTTGTGGACATACTCCTTGACGACGGTCTGCTGCTCCGGGGTGACGATCACTTCGTCCGCAGCCGCGAAGCCGATGCCGGCGACCAGAGCTAGGCCGGCGACAGCAGGAATAAGGGTGGTTTTCATCATAAATCTCCTGTTGCGTTGGCGAGCTCCGCATTGCCTCCGCAAAGAGCGGAAACATCGGCGTATCGAAAATAGGAGCTCTCGGAACAAACGCCTGCGCAACACCCTTGTTCCGTCAGAAGGCGCCAATCGATCCCGCGCACAGCATCGACGGGAACCGTCGTGCGCGGCTTTGCATTGTTTGCATCGAACGATTTGACAATCCGAGGCCCCGCTATGACTGAAGGTCTTGTCAGAAGCGACATGCCCCTTCGCCGCCCGGTGGCGATCGCCGTCGGGGCGGGATTCAAGCGCGAGATCGCTTCACTGGCGGCGATGCAGAATTTCCTCAAGGAATGGCCGGAGACGATGCGCGGCGACTGCTATTGCGCGGCGGTGCAGGCTTGTGAGGCAGCGCGGACCGGAGAGATGAAACTCGAGGAAGCGCGGCGGGCCTTCCTCTCCTTCGCGGAGAAGGCCGGCATCTTGTGGACCGGCATCGATCCGGTGACGGCGCTGCGCGAAGCCAAGATCAGGCGAGTCAGGGCAAGGCGCGAGAGCGAGGCGCGCCATTAAAGCGCGCTGCGCACGCGCAACGCCGCGCACTGCCGCCCATTGCGGACGGCAGCCGATCGACGTCGGATGACGAGGAAAATCGTTGTCAGTTCGGCGAAGCTTCGCTGAACGACTCGGTGAGGAAAGATGCGGCGATCAGGTCGTCCGCATCGATGCGTAGGGAGCCCTCGCCGCCCCCCATGATGGCCGCGACCTTCTGGAAGGTTTTTATCTCATGTTCGGTGATCCGGGCGTCCTCCATCCTGGCTCGCAGATCGGCGACGCGCATCCCGAGCGAGCGGGATGTTCCGATTTCTCGTTTCGACATGTTGACTAGTCCTCCTCGCCCCCAGCCCATGCCTGTTTCGCCGCCGCCCGAATCTGCACCCTGCCAGTGGTTTGTGTTGTCTATGAGACAGAGCGGACCCAGAGCGCGAAACTCGGGCGTGGGCGGAAGGTTCCGTTAGCGTATGGTAACAAAATAATACTGGGTAAATGGCCCACCGCCCGCGGAGGGCGACGGGCCATTTCGGCTCGCTGGCCGCCTACCGGCCACTTACTGCAGCACCTTCACGATCTTGCGGGTGCCGGGGTCGACGATCACAGTCTGGTTATCGATGACCACATAGCGGTATTTGACGTTCGGCACTTCGTGCAGCTCGACCGTGTCGGGAAGGGCGCTGCCGATGCTGAGCTCGATGCCGGGGACCTTCACCGAGGCCAACGGCTGCTTGTGCACATATTCCTTGATGACGGTTTCCTGCTCAGGCTCGATGACAACGTCCTGCGCGGCCACGGCGCCAGCGCCGGCCAAAAGCAGAAGGGCCGCGGCGGCTGTGGTGATGTGCATTTTCATGGTCGTCTCCTTTTGTGGTCAATCGCCTCTGCTGCGCCTGCGATTTCCACAGCGATTCGGCTAACGCGGTTAGCCAAGGCTTGTTCCTACAAAAATCGGAGCGCTCTCGTCGCAAAGACCCCGCCGGCGTTCCCGCAAAACAATCTCGGAACAATGCCTTCCAAGCAGGGTTTAACCAGCGAAGGGACCGACTTTCCGAGGAGAAATCGGATGAAACATCTTCTGATTACGAGCATGATCGCGCTCGGCGTCGGTTGCGGCGCCGCAATGGCGCAGACCGAGTCCGCGCAGCCGAGCGGCGGCGACAATTGTGCCGCCGGCCAGGCCGACTGCCAGAAGGGCGGCAAGGCGGGCGAGCAGGCCCAGGGCAAGATGAAGTCGCAGACCGAGCAGAATGCTCAGGGCAAGGCCGGCGCCACCACCGAGCAAAATGCCCAGGACAATACGCAGCTGAAGAAGAAGAAGCAGCAGGCCCAGGGCAAGGCCGGCACCAGCACTGAGCAGAATGCCCAAGGCACGACCAAGATGCAGACCGAGCAGAACGCTCAGGGCAAGACCGGTGCCACCACCGAGCAGAATGCTCAGGACAGCACCACGCTGAAGAAGAAGAAGCAGGCCCAGGGCAGCACCAAGATGCAGACCGAGCAGAACGCCCAGGGCAAGACCGGTACAACCACCGAGCAGAACGCTCAGGGCACCAACGTGCAGACTGATCAGAACAAGACGGCCTCGATCACCAATGTGACGGTCGAGCAGAAGACGCAGATCACGCAGATCATCCACGAGACCCACGTCCAGCCGGTCGCGAGCGTCGACTTCGACATCTCGGTCGGCGTCGAGATCCCGCGGCACAAGATCCGCCTGCATCGAGTGCCGGCCCGCATCGTCAAGATCGTCCCGGCCTATGAATCCTACGAGTATTTTGTGCTGGCCGATGGACGCATCGTCATCGTCGATCCGGACACTTACACGATCGTCGCGATCCTCGAGGCTTGATGCGGACAGCATCGCGACAGGAGGAGGCCCGCCGCGCCGCAAGGCTTGGCGGGTCGTTTTTTTCCCGGCGCGGAATTCGCAAATGCTTGGAACAGGCTCCATAAAATCCAAACCCCGCCGCCTTAGCAAGAAAGCAGCGGGGTTTGGCCTCCCGCCGATGAAGGGACGTTCTCGGCGGTCGTGCGGGATTGCGCGATGGTTGGGGACAGGCTTTAGCCGAGCAGGATTCCGGCAGCCGCGAAGACGATGCAAAGGCCGAAAACAGGCGCAAGAAGCCACCGCGCCTCATAGACGCTGCGGTCCATTAGCTTCTCCTGATCATTGTGACGAAAGGGAACGGATCGGCCTCGGCTTGGTTCCTGAGACAGAGGTCGCCGATCCCAGGTCCCTCAAGGCGTCGGCCTTAAGGCCTATGGCACGGAGGCTCCCTGAAGTCTTGCGATTCCGCCGGAAAAGGTGCAAGGGTCAAGATGGGTAGAGCAATGGGCGAGATCGTCGATGACCGCATGCGGTCGCGGCGCTCGGTTGGGCAAATGTATTTTCCGCAGTTTCTTGTGGGAATGACGGCAACGCTGGCGGTGATCCTCGGGTGGACCTATGCGTCCACGGGATCGGTCTGGGCGGCGCTGGGCTGGACATTCATGGCGGGCGTGGTGCTGCAGGCAGGTTACTTCGTGGCCGTGCTGTGGCTCGTGCACGGTGAGACCCGCGTGAAGGACGAGGCCAAGGCCGGCACCGCATCAACGCCAGCCGAGCTGCCCAGTCCCTTCGAGCGCGACGGTATCATCCACGCGCTGATCTCGCGGCTGTTCCCGACGCTGCTGCCCTAGCAGCTCAGCATTCGCAGGGCACCCAGCTCTCCAACATTCCCCGGAAGCGGCCCGGTTCCCTCAGTTTTTGGGGATTGAGAGTTACTGGGCCTAACCGGCGGGGACCGTTACGGGGACTTCGCTACGTGGGCGCACCGGCTGGCTAGAAATATACGCTCCGGCTAATGCAACCGGAACGCATTCATAAGGACGAAGGCGGGAGTAGCTTGCCGCATGGGTGCCGTGACGCGTTCGACGCGTGTGGCAAGCTGGTGCCGTTCCTGACGAGGTAAATGTCGGACAGCCAATCCCAGCCGGCCCGAGCCGATCCGGACGAGGTTCGTGGCTTCTCCGCCAGCGGCAGTGGCAACGGCCGGGCGGCGCGTGACCGCCCGGCTGTGGCCATCGAGGCTCAGCGCGCTGGGGCGACCGTAGCGGAGCGTACCGTCTCCGAAGACGAGAAGACGATGAAGGCAAAGATCAGCACCGCGGCGGCGACGATCAGCGAGCCGATCGCCACGACCGGCTCGACCTCCGGATGGCCTCCCGCCAGCATCCAGTAGAGCGCCGGCAGCATGATCACGATGCCGACCGTGTAAAGGCCGTAATGGATCATGGCGATGCGGCGCTCAGCCTTGGCAGGATTGAGCGCATAGTAACCGCCGAAGATCGCGCTGGTGACCCAGCCGAGAAGATTGATGTGGGCATGCGCCGGAAAGGCGCCGTGATCGCCCGAAATCGCCATCTGCAGCCCGGCGGCTACGCCCAGGACGAGAAAGACGATGGCTGTCTTGAAGAAAAGTTCCGAAACCCGTGGCATTTTGTTGTCCTCCCAATGCCCTGTGAAACCCCTAACCAGCCAAGTCTACACACGGCAAAGCATATTAGCTATGACGCACCGGGGGCGAAGGTGGGTTTTGATGTGGATGAACCATTCAACGTCGGCGGGACAGCGCCCCCCTCTGTCCTGCCGGACATCTCCCCACATGGGGGGAGATCGGATGTCGCGCAGGCTTTCGCCAATCTCCAACGCTGCTGCCTGGCGGGGCGCCCCGCGCTCAGGATTCGCGGCGGTGACGGCGATCGTCCACGACGCGCGCGAGCACCTCGGTGGGGTCGCGGTCGACCGGCAGCGCCAGCATATTTTCGATGTCGAAGGCGGTGACGCCGACATCGCGACGCTCGCATTCGCTCATGGCGGCGAGGGCTGCGAGGTCGCTGCGTGCTCTCCAGAAGCGCGGCAGCCACAGCAGGGCCGACGTCACGGCGGCGAGCAGCCGGAAAGGCCGCGAGGGAGAAGCATGCGACGGGCGATCGGCTGCGAGGCCGATGAAGGGAACCAGCGTGGTCATGGTGTTGTCTCCGTCCTCGAACTGTCCTTGAGCGACAGCAAGGATGAGCGTAGTCGGCGGCCGGCTGGAGATCGTGAGGCCGAGGCGAAAGTCGGGGGAAATTGCGACGAAATCGGCAGGCGGGCACCGGCGCAAGCCCCGCACCGGATCTGGTTCCGGATCAAGGTCAGTCCGGCAGGCCGGCCTCGCGCAGGCCGGCGGCGATGCGTTCGCTCGTGCCCGCGTCGAAGGGCGAGGCGTCGCCAACCCTGGCAATGGTGAGGCCCGGGTAGGTTTCCATGAGCCTGCGGCAAGCGTGCCGTGCCTCGTCCTTGCGACCGGCATGAACCAGCGCCGTGACCAGCAGGCGCAGTCCCCACCAGGCGCCCGGCTGCTGGCTAAGGCCGCGCTGCGTCAGCGCCACCGCCTCGTCATAGCGCGCGGCGACGAAATGCGCGGCGCCGATGCCGATCTCGGCCATGTAGCCCATCGGGTCGCGCGGGCTCAGCCGTTCGAAATGCTCGAACTTCTCGATCGCCGCCTCGGGCCGCTCGCGATAGACATCCAGCCAGGCGCTGCGCAGCCAGGCCCAGGCGGAATTCGGATCGAGCGCGCGCGCCCGCGCCAGATATATGTCGGCGACATCGTAGTCGCGGGCAAAGGAATGCGCCGCGCCGAGCACGGCAAGCACCATCGGGTCGTCGCCGGAGAGCGCCGCGCCCTTCTGCGCCAGGCGCAGGCCCTCCTCCCGGGAAGCGGCCGGCGTTTCGGTCCAGCGGTAGCCCGCGCGCTGCAGATGGCACCAGGCCAGCAGCGAAAGCGCCAGCGGATAATCCGGCTCGATCGCGATCGCACGTTCAAGCAGCGTGCCGGCCTCCTCGTTCTGCGCGCGCTCGAGCGACCAGGTGAGCGGAAAGGCGCGCAGCACGTAGTCGTAGGCGGCGAGGCTTTCCGGCCGCTTGCGCCGCGAACGCTCGATCTCGGCCGACAGGATGGACGGCTGGATGGCGCCGACGACACTCTCCGCAAGCCGGTCCTGCAGGTCGAACACATCGGCCATGGTGCCGTCGTAGCGGTCGGCCCAGATCGTCTTGCCGGAAGCGGAGTCGATGAGCTGTCCGGTGAGGCGGATGTGATCGCCGGCCTTGCGGACGCTGCCGGTCAGCACGTAGCGCACATCGAGTTCGGCTCCGGCCCGTTTCACGCCGTCGGCCTCGCCCTTGTAGGCGAAGCTCGAATTGCGGGCGATGACGAACAGCCAGCGCATGCGCGACAGCGCCGTGGTGATCTCGTCGACCATGCCGTCGGCGAAATAGTCCTGCGCCGGGTCGCCGCTGAGGTTCTCAAAGGGCAGCACCGCGATCGACGGCCTGTCGTCGGCGCTGCCCTCCCCGCTCCCGGTCGCGACCCGATCCTCGAGGCGGCGCACGCGCTCCTCGTCGATCACATAGCCCCGCCGCAGCACGGTGCGGATCAGGCCATCGGCCTCGGTGCCGAGCGCCTTGCGGATGTCCTTCATGCATTGGGTAAGCGAATCGTCGGAAACGGCGATGTTCGGCCAGACCGCATTGACCAACTCGTCCTTGCCGATGACGCGGCCGGCATTTTCCAGGAGGTAGACGAGTAGCGAGAGCGACTTGGCGCGCAGGTCGACGTCGTGCCCGCCCCTCTGCAGCCTGCCCCTGTGCAGATCGAGCCGGTGGCCGGAGAATTCGAACGTCGTCATGTCGCCCCTCGAGGAGACATTAAACCAACTAGCGGTCGATCAATATCGTCGCTCGCCAGACGACATCATGACTGTCCCGCGGCATCAAGGCTTTCGTCCGCTGAAGATTGCGTGGCCGGCGAAGAGCCAGATGCAGTCGACCGCGGCGAAACCGGCTTCGGACAGCCAGGCAAGCTGCTCGGCCAGCGAGGACGGCTTGTCGATCGGCTCACCGTCGGGATTGCGGAAATAGTTCCAGCCGAGGCGGTTGAACTCGGCGAAGGCCGCCAAGTCGCCGTCGATCGCGAGCGAGCGCGAACGCACAGCCTCGTCCCACTGCCGCGCGGCGATGGCGAGAGCGCATGCGCTCGGCGGCCGTACGATGTCGGCCACCACCAGCAAGCCGCCCGGGCTGAGCGCCTCCGCAAGGTCGGCAAACAGGATCTGCTTCTGCCGGCCGTCGAGATGGTGGATGGCAAGCGAGGAGACGATCGCACGCGGCGGCTCGGAAAAGCGTCGCCAGTCGCGATCCGCCAGCTCGAAGGCGGCGGTGGTCAGGCGGCTGGCATGATCGCAGCAGGTTTTCTGCGTCTGCTCGCGCATTCGCTGCGAACCGTCGAGCGCAAGCATCCGGCTGTCCGGAAATCGCTCCAGCAGTGCGCGGCTGAGCATGCCCTCGCCGGAGCAGAGCTCGACCAGCAGGCCGCCCGGCACGGCGGGGATAAGGTCAGCGATCATGTCGATCTGGCGTTCGCGTTCGGGAACGAAGTAGCGCCCGTAGTCGAGAAAGCTGCGGGAATTGTTCTCGTTCCAATGCTGCGCGCCTTGCATGTCCGCCATGATGTGTTCCTTCCCTTTCGGGCATGCTGCCCGAAGCCCCGCCTGCCGACATGATGCCCGGCTGAAATTCGGCTGAAATCGGCGTGAGGCGGCGAATGGCGCCTTCGGCGAAGCTGCCAATCTCCCCCAAGTGGCGGAGATCGATGTCACGCCGGCTTTCGCCAATCCCCAACAAAAATGCCGCCGGGCGGAGGCCCGGCGGCATGGCAGTTCACCCTCTGGTCGGTCGCGATCGCCTTACGGCGTGGACGTCGCCGCGGCGGCCTGGTCGATCTTGTCGGCCAGCACGCCCTTGGCCCAGTCCGTCACCTCCTGATCGACCGGCTTGTTGGCCATGTCTTGCAGGGCGGCGTCGAGCGACGCGTCATCGGGGGCAGGCGTATTGGTAACCGCATTCTGGGCATCCGTGACCGCCTGGGTGTCAGCGGTGATCGCCGTGTTCTGGGCGTCGATCTGCGACTGAACGTCGGCGATCTGCGCGTCGAGAGCCGCCTGCTGTTCGGTCGTGAAGCCGGTTGTGTCAGTCGCATTGAGGTCGGCGAGCTGCGTAGTGAGGTCGGCGAGCGTGGCCTGGTCCGCGGCCAGCTGGGCGTTTGCCGCGTCGAGCTTGGCCTGCGCGTTCTGGGCTGCGGCCGCCTGCGTCACATAGGCCTGGATGCCGGCGAACTTCTTGCTCTTGGAGTTCATGTAGGCGTTGATGTTGCGCTGCAGCGAGTTCAGCCGGCCGAGCTTGGCATGGATGTTCTTTTCCTTCGGCGTCGCGGCCGTGGCCGTGTCATCCGTGATGTCGTCGGTCGTATCGTCCTGCGACTTCGCCAGCTGACCCGGAGCCGATGCCTTGCCATGCGAGGCGCTGCTGTTGCCCTTGCCACCGCCATTGCCGTTTCCGTTACCGCCGCCATTGCCGTTGCCGCCGCCATGGCTGCCGCCATTGCCGTGGCCTCCGCCATTGCCGCCGTCCTTGGCAAGCGCCGGAGCAGCCGCGAGCGCCAGAATGGCCAGTGACGCTAAGAGTGTCTTTCGGATTGTCATCGTGTTTCTCCGCAGGTGAATCGCCACCACTGCCCAACCGCTAGGCTGCGTCTTATGAGAATTCCCTAATGGCTTGGAGTAACTTTTAGACAAATACCGTCGCGACGAGGGAGCAAACCGGGGAAACAGTACCGACGCCAGCTAAGATTCTATCTTAACCCATTGAAATAATTTCATAAATAAAAGGACCAAGCACGGGTACGCCCTCCGGAACAATGAAGGCCCACGTCCCATCGGACCATGGGCCCAACGCCATGCGGCCTGTGTCGGTCAAAGCAGGCCAGGTCCTTGTTTATGCATCGGTTTTCGCAAAAACGCAGCCGGGTTTGGGCATCGGACACGAGAGCCGCTGGCATCAGGGCGGGCGAGCGCGAAAACGGTTTGTTTTCATGCAATCCCGGACGAACGCCGTTATATACTTTTATATATATTTCCTGGAATTGCTCTTTGTCTTACGCAATTCCGAACGGAATACCGCTTCACACTTTTCCTGGAATTGCTCTTTGTCCTGGCAATTCCGAACGGAAAACCGCTTCACACTTTTCCTGGAATTGCTCTTTGTCCTGGCAATTCCGAACGGAAAACCGCTTCACACTTTTCCTGGAATTGCTCTTTGTCCTGGCAATTCCGAACGGAAAACCGCTTCACACTTTTCCTGGAATTGCTCTAGCTGCTGATCAGCGGCACGTTGACGGTGGTGGAGTAGTTGATCGCGAAATCGCTGAAATAGGGGAACTCGATGACAAAGGCGTAGCTGGCGTTGACATGCGCCATTTTGAAGCCGCCGCTCGGCGGATCGGTGGTGATCGTGACGTTGACGTTCTGCAGGCCGAGCGCCTGCAGCCTCTTTGTCGCGATCGCCTGGATCTGGGCCTGGGTCATCGTGTTGTCGAGTTGCAGGGAGCGCGCGGAGGTCTCCAGCGCGTAGCGCACACTGGACTCGTTGTTCATCGACCAGCCGAAGGCAAAGATGCCGAACAGGAGCATGATCAGAAAAGGCACGATCAGCGCGAATTCAATCGCGGCTCCGCCGGAGGCATTGCCGGCAAACGCCCTGGCTCTCCGTTTAGCGGACACGGATCACCTGCTGATGACCGAGCGCGGTGTCCTTTGGAAAGGGGCCGAAGGTGAAAGGCGGGACCCAGGTGCCCGACGCCTGGATCTGGACGAAGACCGAGGGCAACTTCGGTCCGGCGCAGATGGTGGTCGACGTGACCACGGTCGTTCCGCACTTGTAGCTGCGGGTAACGGCGACCGCCGCATCGTCCGGTTTCTTTTCCCAACTCGCTACCGCCGCGGCCTGGATGGCGCTGTCGTCGGTGGCGCCGGCCAGCAGCAGATTCGCCGCCGTCTTCACGCCCGCCCGCATCGCCATTGAGCTGGTGACATATGACCAGCCATCAGCGATGCCGAAGAGCGCAGCGCACAGCACTGGCAAGACCAGCGCGAATTCCACCGCGGCAGCGCCGGAGCGGTTCTTGCGGAAGCGGATTGCCTGCGGCCCCATACTGCTACTCGACGATCGCAATCGACGGGGCCGCCGGGAGGTTCTTCATCCCGAGGCTCGTGCAGTCCTGGTTGATGGTGGAATTGCCCGACCACTGGATGGTGTCGGCAACGACCTGCGTGCAGCCGTTGACGCCCGAGAAATTGCCGAGATAGTTGACCTGCTGCCTTGGGAAGTAGATCGCGCCGGTCAGCAAGGAGGTCGCGGTGCCGTTGAAGGTGCTCTGCGCTGAGGTCCCCGTCCTGTCGCCATAAAACAGCATGCCGGAATAGGTGCCGGACGTCGGCGCGCTGAGCGTGACGGTGGCATTGCCGTTCATGCTGACGGTCGTGCTGCCTGCCATGAAGATGGTCACGCCGGTGCCCGAGATGACCGCATTGGCGTTTATCTTGAGATTGCCCTGGAGGACATACACGCCGGGAGAAAGCGTTACGTTGCCGCTGAGGCTAAGGTTGCTGCAGTAAGTCCCGGGACTCAGCGTCGTCTTGTTGCCGTTCTGGCACGGGTTGCTGACGGCGGGCGCCGGCAGGCTGGAGAACGGATCGGCCACAGGTAAGGACTTGGTAATCGGAGACTTACAGACTGTGGTGACTGGATTGTTCAGCACCATGCCACCGACCGAAACCAGGCAGTCGGCTTTGAGCGACGCCGAGCCCTGCACCTTGATGGCATCGTCGGCGATCGAATTCGACGCGATGACGCAGCCGGTCAGCTTGACGCTGGTGCTGCCGGAGAAAAGCGCCGCCTGCGAGGCCGACGGATTGAGCGCGTCCATGCAGCTATAGGCGCCATCGGTGATCAGCGCCACCGCCCTCGCCTGTTCCGGCACTTTGCTCTGACTGAAGATGGAGGTGAACATCCGATCCAGGTTCTGGTTGAGGATCACCTCGACCGCCTTGTTGGCCGTGTTCGGTCCCGAGGTGGGCGGCGTGTGGACGACGATGGTGCCAGTACCCAGCCCGTTATCGGTCGCCGACTGGGTGGCGGCCGTCGTGATCGCCGCGGTGTCGGATCCCGCGATCTTCTCCAGCGCGCCGGCATAGGCGGCGCCGTCGGCCGTCGCCTGCAGCTTCAGGCTCGAATAGTACCAGTAGGAGGTCTCGACGCCGAGCCCCGCCCCGCCGACGACAATGGGCAAGGTGAGTGCGAAGATGATGGCGACATTGCCGCTCTCGCCGCTTCGCAGGCGACGGGAGACGAAGTGTCTGAAAATTCGACCGAATGAGGCCATGGCCCAGCGCGCCCAAGATATCCCAGCCATCACGTTCAGCACCCGCCGATAAACGAATGGCTAATTTTTTTCCTCGACTTGCGGCTTTTGGACCCCTGAGGGCGTATTTGCCACCTTACGTCGCAGTCTCTCGGACTTAGGTCCCAATTGGCATCAGACTAAGGTATAACCAATAGAGAATACTGATATTTTAGCATTTCCTGCATTTTATCTTTTTCGGAAATCTCCCGTAGAGACAGGATGGCGTATCGCTCTCCCATATCCGGCGAGGGGTGCTGCCATGATTGGACGGTTCTGGGCTTCGAAGCGCGGCAATTTCGCGCTGGCGACCGCGATCGCCATGGTGCCGCTGATGCTCGTCGTGGCCGGCGCCGTCGACGTGGTGGGCACAAGCGACGACGCCGCGCAACTGCAGAACTCGCTGGACGCGGCAGGACTGGCGGTGGGCACGAAATACCAGCCGAACATGTCGGCCGGCGACGTGCGGCAGCTCGGCCTGACTTTCTTCGCCGCCAATATGAGCGCCGCCGACGCCGGTGAATATTCGGGCAGCCTCGCGGCCTTCCAGGCAACGGGCAGCGGCGATCCCAGCGCCTACACCATTTCTCTGTCGTCCAGCATCAGCCGCCCGGCTTTCGTCAGCGGCGCGCCCGCCTGGCAAGCGATCCGCTCCGCCTCCGTCGAGGTCAAGCCCGGGGCGCAGGCGTGCGTGCTGGCGCTCGATCCGCATGTGGGCTCCGCCGTCAATCTGCAGGGCTCGACCAATGTCGCGATGAACGGCTGCGTGATCGCCGCCAACTCGGACGCAGCCGACGCCGTCAATCGGGGCGGCTCGGCGATAGTCAGCGCCGGTTGCGTCTCGACGGTCGGCTCGACCTCGGGGATCACGCCGCCGAACGCCACGCTTTCCTGCGGCGCGCCGCTCACCAACCAGTACGCGTCCTTCGATCCGCTGGCCAACGTCACCCCGCCCGCCTACGGGCTCTGCCAGTCGATGCCCAACGGCAAGACGATCACGCTCTCGCAGGGCACCTATTGCGACAAGACATGGTCGGGAAAGATCACGCTCAATCCGGGCACCTACATCCTGCGCAACGTCACCATAAAGCCCGGCGGCAATGGCAGCCTCACCGGCCATGGCGTGACGATCTTCCTGATGGAAGGCTCGCAGCTCTACATCAACGCCAATGAACAGGTGAACCTCTCGCCGCCGACCACCGGTCCCTATGCCGGCATCACCATCTTCCAGGCCCACGGCAACACACAAGCGCTGACGCTCAACGGCGGATCCGGCTCGGTGGTGAGCGGCTTCATCTACGCCCCCGACGCGCCCATCTCCTATGCCGGCAACTCCGACATGAATGCGCAAGGCAGTTGCCTGCGGCTGGTCGGCAAAACCGTGGAAATGACGGGAAACTCAGCGGTGAAGTCGGATTGCTCGGCCGAGCTCGGCAATCGCGAGATGTATGCCGGCAGGATGATCACCCTGGTGAAGTGAGGGCGCCACTCTCCCCATTGAGGGGAGACGGCCAGAGGGGTTGTCTCACTTAGAGGCGACCCCCTCTGCCGCCTTCGGCGACGCCTCCCCTCGGAGGGAGATCACAGCTCGCCGACGATATCGGCGCCCGGCTGTTCGTCGAAGAGCACCGTGCAGCCGCGCTCTAGCGCCACTTGGCTCAAGGCATTCGCCGCGGCTTCGTCCGACGAGACGAAGTCGCCGGTCAAGACACGCAGTTCCTCGACGGCTCTCGACATCGAGATGAGGCGCCCGGCCGCGCGGTCGCTCGCGCAGGCATCAACGACGCAGAGAAGATCGATGAGTTCGAAGCTGTCCATGGCGGCCTCCGCCCACAGCATCCCTTCGCGGGAGTCAACGGCGTGACGGGCGGCCGGGTTCCGCTTGGAGTCGTTGCGGTCACGATTTCGACGACGGCCTGGGCGGCGCGCGTTTGAGATCGAAGCGGAGCGGCAGGCAAGGCTCGAAGCAGGTGCCGCGCACGGAGCCGGTCGTGATCGCATCGACCGTGAATGGGACCACCATCTCGGCCCGGCGTTCCGGCCAGAGCGGCCTGCCGAAGACGAGGAAGACGCCGGCGATCAATCCTGCCAGGAGGAAGAAGGCGAATAGGTTCGCGATAAATTCGCCGGGCTGCATGGATATCTCCCCGAGCGGTTCACCCTTAAGCTTCACCCTTCGCAGGAATGCAGAACCGCTCTGTTTCTTGTCTTTGTCGCAATTCCGGACGGAAAACCGCTGCGCACTTTTCCTGGAATAGAGGTGCCCGCCACATCGCAGGAGATGGCGGGCCCTCCCTTGTCAACCGCCGATGAAGGGACTTTGCTCGACGGCCTGTGAAGCAATGAATTGCCGGCGCACTTGTTTCCAGAAATCCGGCCGGTCGGGCCTCTGCGTTGCAAGGTGAGACTTCAGTCCCACCGGTGCCTGGACCCTAGCCCGAATGCCGAATATCCACTCCCGGCCCTCGTCCGCCGGCGGCACCCGATCGCTTCGGCCGGGCGCAACCAGTTGGCCGGGAACGCGTTGATCAAACGGCTACTCCAGCAACTGCCCGCGCCGAAAGGCGCGGGCTTTTTTGCTGGCGGACGGGGCTCCGCTTAGCCGTCCATTTCCATCGGCTTATGCCCCGGCCTCTGATGCCAGACGACCTGCCGGAAATCCGTCAGTTCGACAATCTGGTCGCAGACCGGACAGACATAGCTGTCGCAACACTGACGGAGCGCCAGCGGGGTGCGGCGGGCGGTGACGGCCGGCGGACGCGGATCCAATGGCATGGCTTGATTGAGCATCGACTTCCTCCCTGGTTTTTCTGGTCTTCTTGCCCGCCCCGCTTGCGCCTCGCCTATGGCGGTTTCGACCGGTGCGGCGGAAGCGCCCCCGCAAGCGGAATTCGAGACGAATTGTCGTGGATGGGGCTTGGCCTTGCGGCGACGCCATTGGCGCAATTCACCTGCCGAGGGTTCATGCGATTGTCCCCAGTGGGGCGAGAAATTGGGTGGCCACTCAGTCACCGTAGTGCCCGCGCAAGAAACAGCAAATCACCGGCAGAACGTGCTTGCAATACAGCTCACGCGACAAAATCGATTTCCCGCTGCACCCGGCAATTACATTAGCAATCGCTCATTGAAAGACATATAAAACCGGCAGCGGTCACCGACGATCGCAGCGTCGGGCTCCGCTTGGAAATGGGAGGATGCCATGGCCGAAGCGCCAATGAACGTCACCAAATTCGAATCCAAGTCGCACAACGATCCCGACGAGGTCCGCTCGCCCGCCAAGACCCGCGTCGAAATCGTGCGGCTGCCGGGCTACACGCTCGGGCGGCTCAACATGGAGCCGGGCTGGAGATGGTCCGAATGCGTGAAGCCGGTGGTCAAGACCGACAGCTGCCAGGTCTCGCATGTCGGCTATGTCGTGTCCGGGACGATCACCGTGCGCATGAACGATGGGACGCAGAAGACCTTCGAGGCCGGCACGTCCTACACCATCCCGCCCGGCCATGACGCCTGGGTGGAAGGCAATCAGCCGTTCCAGTGCATCGAGGTGCTCAGCGCCGAGCAATACGCCAAACCGGCATAGCTGACGGTTGGCGATTGGCGGAGCGCCTGAGCGCGTAATCTCCCCATTTGTGGGGAGATTGCCAGTTTCGGCGTCGCATACAACCTGCTCCAAGCTTACCGGTTGCACGAGGTTGCAAACGTTCTCCTGTCCGGCGCGACGGCTTGACAAGAGACCGGTTTTGTTCTCTTTATGTTCTGGTAAACACCTCTTACAAAAGTCTTTACTAATGCTGCGGCGCGGTATCGGGCCGGAGATGGGGAGCGCGCGCGATGCCCGCCACGAACGCCGCTTCAGCCGCCACCATCCTGCATGCCGATCTCGACGCCTTCTACGCCTCGGTCGAGCAGTTGCTCGACCCGTCGCTGCGCGGCAAGCCGATCGCGGTCGGCGGCGGCGTGGTGCTCGCCGCCTCCTATGAAGCGAAGGTCTTTGGCGTGCGCGGCGGCATGCCCGGCCGCAAGGCGCGCGAGCTCTGTCCGCAGTTGATCTTCGTCGGCGGGCGCTTCGGCGAATACCAGCGTCTTGGCGACGCCGCGATCAAGGTGCTCGACGATTTCACGCCGCTGGTCGAGCGCATCTCGATCGACGAGGCTTTTGCCGATGTCGCCGGCTGCACGCACCTGTTCGGCTCGCCGGAGGAGATTGCCGGAAGAATCCGCAGCCGCGTGAAGGCCGAGCTTGGCCTGCCGATCTCGATCGGCGTGGCGCGGACGAAGCATCTCGCCAAGATCGCCTCGCAGGTGGCCAAGCCCGACGGGCTGGTGGTGGTCGAGCCCGGCACCGAGCTTCAATTCCTGCACGATTTGCCGGTGTCACTGATGTGGGGCGTTGGCCCGGCAACCAAAGCGCGGCTCGCCGAGATCGGCGTCGAGACCATCGGGCAATTGGCGCGCACGCATAGCGGCGCGCTGGAGCGGCTGATCGGCCATGCCGCCGGCCAGAAGCTGGCGGCCCTTGCCTGGAACCGCGACCCGCGCCGGCTGGAGACGCATCGCCGCGCCCATTCCGCCGGCGCGCAATCCGCGCTTGGCCGCAAGCCCGCGCTGCCACGCGTCTTCGTGCCGACGCTCTTGCATCTCGCCGACCGCGTCGCCAGCCGCCTGCGCGCCAAGGCGCGGCCCGGCCGCACGGTAACGGTGCGCGTGCGCTTCGCCGATATGCGCGCCGTCACCCGTTCGGTGACGCTGGAACAGCCGATCCAGGCGACCACGATGCTCGCCGAAATCGCCGAGGAGTTGGTGCGCGGCGTGCTCGCCGCTCATCCCGGCGAGCGGGAAATCTCGCTGCTGGCGATCTCGGTCTCGCATCTGGAAGAGCATGCCGAGTTGCAGCTCGAACTGCCGCTCGGCCTGGCGGACGAGAAGCTCAAGCCCGGCAGCCGCCCGGGGCTGGCCCGCTTCGGCGCCGACCGCGCCATCGACAAGATCCGCCAGCGCTTCGGCAAGGAGGCCGTCGGCTACGGCACCGTGGCGCTGGAAGCAGCGCGCTCGGTGCCGGACGCGTTCAGGGAGCTGGCCGAGAAGGAGTTGTGAGGGTGGCGCTGGAGAATCGAGGCGAAGCGTCGAAGCTGCCAATCTCCCCCCTTGTGGGGGAGATGTCCGGCAGGACAGAGGGGGGCGCTGTCCCGCCAGCCTCTCAGGTCGGTCCAGCCAATCCCGCCGCAATAACAATATGCTGGCAGACATTGTCGATGTCGCGGATGACCTCGTCGTTCCAGAAGCGCAGGACGATCCAGCCATACTGTTCCAAGCGCTTGGTTCTGGCCTTGTCGGCACCTGCACGGCCGGCTTCGCCGTGTTGTGAGCCGTCGACCTCCACGATCACCCTCTTCTCCGGGCAGGCGAAGTCGACAATGTAGCCTGCGATTGGAAACTGCCTGCGGAACCCAAGGCCCATCAGCCGATGCGCACGGAGTTCGTTCCACAACTTCAACTCCGCGTCAGTCATGACTTTGCGCATCGATTTTGCGTTGGCGCGATGTCTTGGCGGCGGAGGCGTATGCGGCATGGTCGAACTGTGGCCTGGGGTTTGTCGCCGACGCTTCTACTCTACGGCGCCCCCCTCTGTCCTGCCGGACATCTCCCCCTACTTGGGGGGAGATCGGACGTCGCCTCGGCTTTCGCCAATCTCCAGCACCTTCGCCGAGCCGCCAATCTCCGCTGGGGAAGATTGCGCTCCGCCGCTGGCGCGCCCTCAATCGGTCTCCGCAATCTCCCAGTCCAGCCGCATCGTCGCGCTCATCGTCTCCCCATCATCGAGGGCCGTCAGCCCCTCCCCGTGATGCGCGTCGACCGGGTGCGAGACCGGCTCGAAGCAGAAGAAGCCTGCATCGGGTGACGGCGAATAGAGGATGTAGACATCGAGCTCCGGCGAGGCGGTGAGCGTAATCTTGATCTCGCCCTCGAGCTGCACGATCGAGGCGCGACGGTCCCAGCCTTCGAAGGCGTTGTTGACCCAGTCCAGCGGCAGCGGGATGGGGCGCTCGAAGTCCCAGGCCGGGCGCTCGCTCACCGGCACGACGCCGACCGGCAGGTGGCGCTCATCCTCCAGCCAGACGCGCTTGGCCTTCGCCTTCAGCAGGGTCGTGTCGCCGCGCGGGAACCAGGGATGGAAACCGAGGCCATAAGGCAGGCGCATGCCGGCTCGGTTCTCGACCGTGAGGTGCGCCTCCAGCGCGCCGTCGCGCAGCGCGTAGGTGACCGACGCCGTGTACCGGTAAGGGCCGATCGCGCCGTCTTCGAGCACCAGCTCCGCCTCGGTATCGGTGCGATCGACAAGCCGCCACGGCCTCTGGAAACCGTCGCCATGGATCGGAAAGGCTTCGCCAGGCACGTTCGGCAGGACGGAATGGAAGCGGCCTTCGAAGGTGAAGCCGCCGCCGGAAATGCGGTTCGACCACGGCACCAGGAGCTGGCAGCCGGACGCGCCGGTGCCATCCCCCGGCTTGAGCAGCTTGACCGGCGCGCTGCCGATGACCAGCGCGTCATAGCGGGCGATCGCCGCGCCGTTCTCCGGAACCAAGACCAGCCTCGACTGCCCGTCCTTCAACTCGATCGCGCCGGCCATGCTCACCAGCCACCGTCGATGGCGATGTTCTGGCTGCTGATCATGTCGGAAGCGGGCGAGACGAGGAACAGCACGAGCTCGGCGACATTCTCGGGCTCGATGCGCTTCTTCAGGCTTTGGTTCTCGAGGATCCAGTCATTGTATTGCTTGAGCCGGTCGCCGAAGACGCGCTCCTCGGCTTCCGAAACCACCGCGCCCGGCGAGACCGCATTGACGCGGATGCCGTGCGGCCCAAGCTCGCGCGCCAGCGATTTGGTGAGGCCAAGCATCGCGCCCTTCGACGCGACATAGGGCACGTAACCGTCCCAGCGGCCGTTGAGCGTGATCGAGCAGAAGTTGACGATCTTGCCATAGCCCTTCGCCTTCATGCCCGGCGCGCAGGCCCGAGCGAGCGCGAAGGCGGCCGACGAATTGACGCGGATCTGATCCTCATATTCAGCCAGCGAAAACTCCTCGAACGGCCGGTTGATGATCAGCGCGGCGTTGTTGATCAAAATGTCGATGCCGCCTTCGCTCGCGGCCAGCGCGGCAACCGCCGCTTCCGCCTCGGCCAGCCGGTTGAGATCGCAGCCGACGAAGGCGATGTCGCCCTTGGCCTGCCGGGCAAGTGCCGCCACCGTCTCCTGAGCTTCCCCGATGTCAGGGCGGTCGAGCACCAGGACGCGCGCGCCAGCCCGCGCCAGCGTCACTGCCTGGGCCCGGCCGAGCGAGCCGAGGCCGCCGGTCAGAAGGACTTTACGACCAGCGAGAGTCTTCATTGCCGCCTCACAGAACAGAGTGGACTTCGTCGATCGAGGTGTCCTCGATGCGCTTGTCCAGCACGATTTCGCCGCGCGCCATCGCAACGATACGGTCACAGCAGTCGAAGACGTGGTGCATGTTGTGGCTGATGAAGACGCCGGTGACGCCCTGCTCCTTCAGGCCGCGCACGAAGCCAATCACCTTGTTCGTCTCCTTGACCGAGAGATGGTTGGTCGGCTCGTCGAGGATCATCACCTTCGACTTGAAATGCATAGCGCGCGCGATCGCGACGCCCTGGCGCTGGCCGCCGGAGAGCTCGCCGACGAGCGCGTCGGGCGAGCGCAGATGCAGGTCGACATTGGCGATGGCGCGGACGCTCTCCTCGGCCATCTTCTTCTGGTCGAGGATACCGACGCCGAGGATCGAGAACCGGGTCGGCTCGCGGCCGATGAACAGGTTCCTGGCGATCGACATGGTGGGAACCATCGAGTTGTACTGGTAGATGGTCTCGATGCCGAGATCCATCGCGTCGCGCGGCGTGGCGATGCTGACCGCCCTGCCCTCGACCTTGATCTCGCCGTTGTCCGCCCGGTGGACGCCGGACAGGATGTTGATCAAGGTCGACTTGCCGGCGCCGTTGTCGCCGACGAGCCCAAGCGCCTCGCCGCGCCGGAAGTCGAGCGTGACGCCTTTGAGGGCATGCACGCCGGAATACCATTTGTGCAGGTCGCGCACCGAGATGATGGCGTCGGTCATCGCTTCAACCCTCCATCTTGATGGCCTTGGCGCGCTTGCGCATCCAGGCATTGGCGACGACGGCGAAGATGGTCAGGAAGCCGATGGCGAACTTGAACCAGTTGGCGTCGACGTGGCTCAGCACAAGGCCGTTGTCGATGACGCGGATGAGCGTGGTGCCGATGATGCCGCCCATGACGGTGCCGATGCCTCCGGCGAGCGAGGCACCACCGATGACGGCGGATGCCACCGCCTGCAGTTCCATCCCTTCGCCGATCGAAGGCAGCGGCGAGCCGAGCCGCAGCACCTGCAGCATGCCGGCGAAGCCCGAGAGCACCGAGCACAGCATGAAGCAGACGATCTTGACCCTGGCGGTCGGGATGCCCATCGCGGCCGCCGCGGGCAGGAAGCCGCCGGTGGCCTTGATCCAGTTGCCGAAATTGGTGCGCGACAGCATCAGCGAGGTCAGCAGCGCGACCGCCACGAACCACAGGAACGACATGCGGAACATGTTGCCCGGCCCGACGAAGGAGGTGAACAGCCAGTTCGGCAGGTCTGCGGGCAGCAGCGGCGGGAAGCCGCCGGAGACGACGACGGTGAGCGAGCGCGCCATGAACAGCATGCCGAGCGTGGTGATGAAGCTAGGGATCGCGAAGCGGATCGTGACGTAGCCGTTGATGTAGCCGATCGCCGCCGAGACCAGCAGCCCGGCGAGCAGCGCCAGCGGGAACGGCCAGCCATGCACCATCAGTACCGCCATCGTCATCGGCATCAGCGCGAAGACCGACCCGACGGAGAGGTCGAACTCTCCGCTGATCATCAGGATGGTGACGCCGATGGCGACGAGGCCGGCCTCCGGCAGGATGCCGAGGATGCCGCGCAGATTGTCCTGGTTGAGGAACACGCCATGCGAGCGCACCTGGAACAGGATGATGAGCAGCACCAGAAGGATCAGCCCGGCCAGTTCCGGCTTTTCGAGATAGGTCTTGAACAGGCGCTTCAACGAAAGGCTCCGGTACTTGATTTCAAGGCGCATCGGCGGCGCTGGGCCGCCGACGCAAGGACTTCCAGCCGAAGTTCAGCGCATGCCCTGCGCGGACAACGCCATGATGCTGTCGGCCTCCTTCGGCCGCACGATGCCCTGGCCGGTGTCGATATCGGAAGGAGCAAGACCGATCTTCTTGTTGAGATAGGCCTCCATCACCGGCATGAAGCCCTGCATGTAGGGCTGCTGGTCGACCAGCGCCTGGACATAGCCCTTCTGCATCTGCTGCAGCACTTCCGGAACGAGGTCGAAGCCACCGAGCAGGACCTTGCCGGGTGCTACGCCGCGATCGGCCAGCACGCGCGCCACGCCCGCGCACCAGAAGCCGGTGTCGAAATAGGCCGTGGTGTCGGGATGGGCGTTCAAATAAGCGCCGACGCGGTCGGAGGTGATGGCGAGATCGGTGCCGCTGTCGATGCGCTCCCACGACACGTCACGGTCCTTATGGGCGGCCTTGTATTCCTCAAGGAACTGCATGACGCCGGCGCCGCGAGTTTCCGACCAGTTCTGGCCGGGAGCCGAAATGCCGACCAGCACCTTGATTGGACCGTCCTTCGGAAAACTCTCGGAAATCGCCTTGGCGAGCGAATAGCCGGCGGGCTTGAAACCCTGGCCGACGAAGGCCTGGCGCGCGTTGCCCTTGGCGCCCTCGGTGTCGTCGACATTGACGGCGATCACCAGCACGCCGGCGTCGCGCGCCTCCTTGATGACATCGTCGAAGGCGTGGTCGTCGACGATGGAAGTGAGCAGCGCGTCGGGCTTGGCGGCAAGGGCCGCGCGCATGTTGGCGACCTGCTGCTCGATCGAGCCTTCGGTCTGGGTGAAGACCATGTGCAGTTCGCCTCGACCTTGGCGCAGGCGTCGTCGAACCCTTTCTTCACCGCCTGCCAAAAAGTGTTCGAGGCCGACGAATGATGGGTGAAGACGATGTTGAGGCCGTCGGCTCTGGCCGCGTATTGCCCGCCGAGCAGGGCCGCGCCAAATAGCAGTATTGCAGTCAGTTTCCTCATGTTTTTTCCTCCCTTTGGATTGGTCAGATATCCGCCTTGTCTGAGACGCGGCGGTGGACGGTGTAGGCGCGGCCGAACTCCGGATTGAGCGCCAGCCCGAGCCCCGGCCCCGGCGGCACGGTGATCATGCCGTCTTTCACCTCGGGCAACGCCGTCACCAGGTCCCGGTACCAGGTGCGGTAGAAGGCGCGCACGCTTTCCTGGACGAGCGCGTTGGGGGCATTGAGCGACAGATGCGTCGAGGCGGCAAGCACGACCGGGCCGGTGCAGTCATGCGGCGCCACCGGCAGCCGCCAGGCCTCGGCCATCGACGCGATCTTGCGCGCCTCCGACAGGCCGCCGCACCAGGAGATGTCGAGCATGACGATGCCGGCCGCCCCGGTTTCCAGAAGGTCGCGAAAAGCCCAGCGGCTGCCCAGCGTTTCCGAGGCCGAGATCGGCGCCGGACTGGCGGCGGCGTAGCGCTTGAGGTCGCCGAGGCTGTCCATGCGGATCGGGTCCTCGTGCCAGTAGGTGGCATAAGGCTTCAGCGCCTCGGCGATCCGCATGGCCGGCAGGAGCTGCCACATGGAGTGGAACTCGACCATGACATCCATCCGGTCGCCAACGGCTTTGCGAATCTTTTCAAAGGGCTCCAGCGCCGCCTTCAAGTCGGCCGCGGAGATGTCGTTGCCGCGCGTCTTCTCCGCCGCGTGATCGAACGGCCAGATCTTCATGGCGGTGATGCCGTCCGCGAGGAGCTCCTCGGCGAGCTCATCGGCGCGGGTGAGGAAGCCGTTGAGGTCGTCATAGTCGCGCCCAGCGCCGATGCCGTAATTGGCCGTCGTCTGGCCTTTGGCGTCCTTGATGTATTCGCTGCCGGCGCAGGTGTTGTAAGTGCGGATCGAACGGCGGCTGAAGCCGCCGAGCAGTTGCGCGATCGGCTGGCCGGTGGCCTTGCCGAAAATGTCCCACAGCGCGATGTCGAAGGCGGAGTTGCCGCGCACCTCCGCGCCGCTGGAGCGGAAGCCGAGGTAGCCGACGAGGTCGGCGGCGAGCAGGTCGATCGCGAGCGGATCGCGGCCGATGACGCGCGGCGCCACATATTCGTGCAGATACTCCTCGACCGTGCGCGACAGATAGAACGTCTCGCCGAGCCCGGTGATGCCCTCGTCGGTATGGACCTCGACCCAGAGCAGGTTGGGCCGTTCCTCGATGCGGACGGTTTCGATGGCGCGGATCTTCATCAGGCTATCCCCGCATCGATGAGCGCCTTGACGCTCTTGTCGAAGTGCCCGGCCATGTGCTCGGCCGCCAGCCGCGGGTCGCCCTTGAGGATGGCGTCGGCGATGTCCTCATGGCCCTTGATCATCTTGAGCTGGTCCTCGTCGGACGAGCGCGTCCGCCAGCCGATAACCCAGGTGCGGCGCGTCACACCACTGAAGGCGGTGACGATGAGCGAAAAGACCGGGTTGTGCGAGGCCGCCGCGATCGCCTCGTGGAAGGCGATGTCGTGCTCCATCACGGTCTCGGGGTTCTTGAAGTTCTCGCGCATCAGCCGGGCCGACTGGACGATCGCCGCGGCCTCCTGGTCGGTGCGGCGGAGAGCCGCGAGCGCAACGGTGCGCATCTCGATGGTGCGCCGGACGTCATAGACCTGCTGCACGCTGATCTGCTGGGTGGTGATGCCGTGCTCGATCACCATCGACATCGCGCCGGTGTCGAGCTTGGCGACGGTGGCGCGGCGCCCCGCGCTCAGGTCGATGAGGCGCATGGCCGAAAGCGAGCGGAAGGCCTCGCGCACGACGGTGCGGGAGACGTTGAGCTGGCGCGTCATGGCGGCTTCGCTGGGCAGCGGATCGCCTGGTGCCAGGCCCTCGGAGCGGATGTGCTGGGTGATCGCCTGGATCGCTGTGCTGACCAGGCCAGGACTCGGCTCACCCGGTGGGTCCGTCTGCTCTTGCATTCCGTTTCCTCAAAACCTGTATGACAGGTTGATATTTAATTGCTCATAGTTCAGGCAAAAGATATATGTCAAGCCGATTTCTGGACGTGTGCCGGAGGAGCCTCATGCACGAAACGGAAGCCAGCCTGATCTTCGACGCGCGCGACGTGGTCGGCGAAAGCCTGGCGTGGGACGAGCGCCGCGAAAGGCTGGTCTGGGTCGACATCATCGGCCGCAGAATCCATCGGCTGGATCCGTCCACGGGAGCGCATGAGAGCTGGCCGACGGGCGACCTCGTCACCTCGGTCGGCCTGCGCAAGGACGGCGGCGCGATCGTCGGGTTGCGCAAGGAGATCGCGCTCTGGGACTTCGGCGGACCGTTCCGGACGCTCGCGGCGATCGAGGCCGACCGGCCGGGAACGCGGCTCAACGAGGGCGTCGTCGCACCGGACGGCTCGTTCTGGGTCGGCACGATGGCCAACAATATCGGGCCGGACGACGCCCCGGTTGCGATCACCAGCGATGAGGGCAAGCTCTATCGTGTCGATCCGAACGGCGCAGTGACGATGCTCAGCGAAGACCGGTTCGGCATCACCAACACGATGGTGTGGCTGGCCGACGGACGCTTCGTCACCGCCGACACGATGAAGAACGCGCTCTACAGTTACGGCTGGGACAAGAAGGCCGGACGGCTGGGCGGGGCTCTTCCCTTCTTCGCCGGCTTCGAGCGCGGCCTGCCGGACGGTTCCTGCCTCGACGCCGAGGACTACGTTTGGAATTGCCGGGTGGTCGGCGGACGCTGCCTCGCCCGCATCGCGCCCGACGGCAGGCTGGACCGGATCGTCGAATTACCCTGCAGTTGGCCAACGAGCTGCGCCTTCGGAGGCACCAACCTCGACACGCTGTTCGTCACTTCCGCGCGTTTCACGATGAGCGCCGAGCATCTTGATGCAAACCCGCACGAGGGTGGCCTGTTCGCGTTGCGGCCAGGCGTGCGCGGTGTGCCGGCCAACCGCTTCGGGTAATCTCCCCGCTCGAGGGGAGATCGGCAGCGGCGGCGTTGAAAATTTCTCCACCGATGTCGGACTGGCCAATCCCCGTTCGTCATTGCAGCATAGACCGGCAATCAAAGGAGAAACGATATGCCCAGCACTGTCCGCCTGCATCGCGTGCTCGCCACCAAGCCTGAAAAAGTCTATCGCGCCTTCATCGAGGCGGACGCGCTGGCGAAGTGGCTGCCGCCGAACGGCTTCACCTGCACGGTCCATCACTTCGAGGCAAAGGTCGGCGGCAACTTCAAAATGTCCTTCCGCAACTTCACTACGGGCGAAAGCCACGCCTTCGGCGGCGACTATGTCGAGCTGGTCCCGGGTGAGCTCGTCCGCTACACCGACAAGTTCGACGATCCCAACCTGCCCGGCGAGATGCAAGTGACCGTGAATCTGAAGAAGGTCTCGGTCGGCACGGAGATGGAGATCACCCAGGCCGGCATTCCGGACGCCATTCCGGCCGAGGCCTGTTATCTCGGCTGGCAGGAGTCGCTCAAGAACCTGGCAAGGCTCGTCGAACCGGAGATCAATCAGTAGAGGATCGCGACGATCCATGCGGCCGACCGCGGCATCGAAGGCGTCGCGGCCGGCACGCGGGCTGACCATCATGCTGTCAGCCACATGGCGCCAACCACTCCTTACGACAGGAAATAGTCGCGGCTGGTCGGGATCGGATTCGGCTTGAACCAGCGCGCCTGCCAGTCGGCCGTGGTCCTCAGGAACCCGCCCGAATTGGCAACCGGCGGCTTTCCCGTTTCGATCAACGACTTGCGCAGGCTGTCTGAGAGTTTTGCCCGCATCAGATAGTGATCATAGACATCCAGGACATGGACCGAATACGCAATCGCAAGCGGCTGGTTGCCACGAATGATGAGCAGGTTCTCGTCGTTCTGGTAGGAAGCCTTGTAGCCGAAGTTGTGGCTGCCGGTGATCATCGCGCAGCCCTGGGCGTCCAGCGGATCGATGACAATGATCTTGTCGTGGATGATGGCATGGCCGGCCGAGAGCAGTTCCGGCCGCAAGTCCCCGGTCTGCATGGTGACGGCGGCGGCGCGGATGACCGCGATGCGGCTGGCATCGCCTCCCGGCCACCAGACGGCCGGCTGCGGCAGTTTCTTCGTCGTTCCATCGGGCGCCGTGTACGTTGTGGGCTCGCCGGCCTTGGCCCGCGGCGGCAGGGCCTTCGGGTCGCTGACCGCTCCCTGGACCAGGAGTTCCGGGCGCTCGGCGGCAAGCTTCGCCGCCTCGCCGATGATGTTCTGGACGCCGTTGTAGCCGGGCAGGAAAGCCAGGAACAGGATCGCGTGGTTCGCATGCTCCATCAGCGAATAGACCCGGCTGAGATCGACGGGCGTCGGCGAATCGGCGTTCTTTGTCTTCGCCTTGGTGTTCGGCGAGAACAGGACCTCGACGGTGGCGCCGCCGGCGAGCGTATCGGGTTTGGCCGGCGTTGCATTCGCAGCGCGGAGAGCGGCTTCCTGCGCGCCGTTGTTCTTCTCGAAGCCCGTTAGCGGCTTGTTCTTGTAAGTGATGGTCAGCTCCTGGCCGGCCGGCTGCGGATCATCGAACAGGCGCTTCCAATAGGCCAGATATTGTCCGGCTACCTGCTTGTCGTCGATGATGATCGCGTTGTTGGACTGCGTGCACAGTCCGGTTTCGGTCCAGTTCGTGCTGCCGGTCAGGACGGACTTCGCAACGCCGTTCTCGACATAGACCGCGAATTTGTTGTGACCGATATGCGCCGTATTGTTGAAGAGCCTGTCCTGCACGTTGGCCGCCGAGGCCTCGTGCAGGGCGACCCGCGCCGCATGGTTCTCTGTATCCCAGACGACGGGTTGCTTCTGGTCGGGCGGCGTCTTCGGCGGGTTCGGGTCAGTGGAGCCCGCCGTCGACAGGATCACATGTGCCTTGCCTGCCTTGGTCAGCTTCGTCAGGCGCTCGATGAGTTCCGGGTCATGCAACTCATAAAGAGCCAGGTAGAGTTCGGCGCCGTTTTTCTTTTCGGCGCGATCGATCATCGACAGGAGGAATCCCAGCACATCGGCGGTGAGAAAGGTCCTGATCTCATCGTCCTTGATCGGGATGTGCTTCAGCAGCGTCTTCAACAGGCCGGGCGTGATCTTGGTTGTCGGGCCGGCGGCAACGTTCTTGGGCTTGTTTCCCTGGACCGCCTCCAGCTGCTGCAGGAGATTCTGCGTGGATAGTATGCCGTTCGTGTAGGTGGCACGCACGCCGGCGTAATCATGCGTGACGTCGATTGGCGGCGTGTCGATGGGATCACCGACCTTGGCCAGTGGATGCTGCGGCCCCTCGTAGCGGGGATTGCCGTTCTCGTCGAGAAAGGGCGCCGTCGGCGAGGCCGGAAGCGCGGGGCGCCCCGGGCCCGCCACGCCCATGGGCGTGATCTCGTAGTGGACCCTGAAGTCGATGGGGCGCACCTTGGCCGTGTCGCGAGAACGGCGCAGCGTCAAGTCGCGCCATTCATATTGCTGGATCGGCCAGACCGAGCTGTCCTGGTCCAGCCAGTTCGGATTCGATTGGTCGGTGAAGCCGATCCAAGTGGGCAGTATCCGGCGCTGCCCGGCGTCCGGGCCGGTCTCATGCACGCGCGTGATCATGAAACCAACACAATGGGCGATCGGCCCGTCGGCCTCCCACGATAGATAGGCGACCTCGCCATTGCACCATGCACGTGCCTTGATCAGCTTCCCCATGCCTCCCTCCGATGGCAAGCAAACGATACTTCTCTACTTACTTTATGCTCTTTTCGAGCGCCTCACTATTTCGCCGGCAAACAGATCAAGCGCCTCACTCAGCCTCGTTTCCGCATATATTACTTTGATTTATTATGCTCGCAGATTTTGATCACAACAACATGTGATCCATTTCACAGTTCCCTGATGAAATTTCAGCACCTTCGGCCTAACATTCCGACGATTTGATCGCGCCGGAGTCTGGCGCAAGCCCGCGGGATCCATTCGGAGACGACTGATGTGACACCGTCGCTCACGCAGCTTCAGCTTACCCGCGAACTCACCTTCGATTACGCCGGCGCCCGCGACATCGACATGGTGATCGGCAACATCTCCGGCATCGCCATCGACGGCGGCTTCGCCTGGACGGTCTCGGACGAGGGGCGGACTTTCGAGCGCCTTGCGGCCGCCGATGGCGGCTTCGCGCTGGTGGAGCAATACGATCTCGACGATTTCTTCCCTGACCTGCCCGAGGGGCATGAGGCCGACCTCGAATCCGTCGATGTCCTTGACGGCAGGCTGTGGCTCTGCGGCTCGCACTGCCGCGTCCGGCGCGAGGCCGAGGAGCCCGGAACGCTAGACCCCACCTTCAAGCGGCGCCCGAGCCGGCATCTCCTCGGCTCGATCGAGCTCGGCGGATCCGGCAAGCCGAAGAAAGGCGCCGGACGAGCCCTGCCCTATACCGGCGACGGCAGCCTGCGGCGCAGGCTGCGCGAGGATGTCTATCTCTCCGGCTTCCTCAACCTGCCGAGCAAAGAGAACGGGCTCGATATCGAAGGCCTCACGCTGCTGCCGAAGCGGCTGCTGCTTGGCCTGCGCGGCCCGGTCATCGACAGCCACGCGGTGGTCGTCTCGCTGCCGCGCAAGGCCGCGTTGCTTCCCGACGACAAGCCGCATCTGCACATGCTCGACCTCGGCGGGCTCGGCGTGCGCGACCTCGCCCACCGCGACGACCACGTGCTGGTGCTGGCCGGCCCGGTGACGGCCGCGAACGGGCCGTTCCGCATCCATCGCTGGCAGCCCTCCGGCGCCGGCCGGATCGAGACCGCCGATGTGCTTTACGAATGGACGTCGAGCCATGAGCATCCGGAAGGGCTCTGCCCGTTTGCGATCGATAACCGGCCGGGTATGCTCGTCGCCTACGACACGCCGGACGGGCGCCGGCGCTCGGGCACCAAGGTGACGGTCGACTGGTTCGCATAAGCTCGCCGGTCGGCGAGGAGGCAGGGGGGACTACAATGGGCCCGGATACGGTCGAGGTCTTATCCGCGAACGGCGAGACGACAACGCGCCAGGGCCTCGGCCTCTGCCTCTCGGGCGGCGGCTACCGCTCCATGCTCTTCCATGCCGGCGCGCTTGCACGGCTCAATGAGGCCGGACTGCTCGGCAAGCTCGACATGGTGAGCTCGGTCTCGGGAGGATCGATCGCCGCCGGCCTGCTCGCCGTCATGTGGCCGAAACTGATCTTCGGCGACGACGGTATTGCAGCCAATTTCGATATCTATCTCAACAAGATCCTCGCCTTCTCGGAAGTCTTCCTCGATCTCCCCTCAACCCTCAAGGGCATCCTCAACCCGTTTTCCAGCGCCGCACGCGAAGTTGCCGCCTGCTACGAGCGGCATCTGTTCGACAGCGAGCAGCCGATGCTGAAGAGCCTGGTCGACCGTCCCTGGTTCGTGTTCTGCTCCAGCAATCTGGGCACCGGATCGCTGTTCCGCATGTCGAACCGATACATCGCCGACCACCGGATCGGCATGGCCGAGGATGCCGACCTCCCGGTCGCGACGGCGATCGCGGCGTCCTCGGCCTTTCCGCCGTTCCTGTCTCCGCTGCGACTGGGCCTCGTTCCATCCCAATGGAAAGACAAGAAGTTGGATCCAACGGTAGGACCACGGATCGGCAAGGCGCGCCGCGCAGTGCTCACCGATGGCGGCGTCTACGACAATCACGGCATCGAGCCGGCGCTGAAACGCTGCCGCTGGCTTTTGGTCAGCGACGCCGGCGCGCCCTGGAGCGAATCCAAACGCGGCTACTGGAACTGGTTCTCGCAGTTGAAGCGCGTGCTAGACACCACCGACAATCAGGTCCGCTCGCTGCGGCGGCGCGATCTCAGCGCCCGTTTCCAGGCGGCGAAGGACGCCGATGAAAAGGCCTCCCCCAACGATCGCACAAGGCTTGAGAACGCCGCCACGCGCGGCGTCTACTGGTCTATCGCCAGCAAGCCGGACGCGACCGAACCGACCTTCGTGCAAAGTGCCGGCACCGCGCCCGCCGATATCGGCACCTCGCTGCATTTCCTCGGGGCCAAGGAAACAGTCGACCTCGTCAACTGGGGCTATTGCGCCAGCGACCAGGCCCTGCGCGCCTGGTACGAGCCGGCGGTGGTAGCCGGCAAGGGCGTGCCGCTGCAGGCGGGCGCGGTGAAGCCCGGCCGCTGCGCAGTGGTGTCGAAGATGGTGATGAGTGGCTTCAAGATTTGAGAGTAAAGCGACGAGAATAGAAAAGGTGGCGGGACAGCACCCCCTCTGCCCTGCCAGGCATCTCCCTCGCAAGGGGGGAGATCAAGCGCTCAGCGGCTTTCGCCAATCGTCGATATCTTGGCGCAATCCAATCCGGTTCGTGCTGGTATGCCCCCTGTGCTAACAGAAGCGCTTTCAACCCCGGGCGGATTCCGCCCCTAAAAGCCAGGATGGTCAGCGACATGGCAGGAGAAAAAGTAGCTCTGGTGACGGCGGGCGGCAGCGGCATGGGCGCTGCGGCGGCGAAGCGGCTGGCGGCCGACGGTTTCAAGGTCGGCGTGCTCTCTTCCTCCGGCAAGGGCGAGGCGCTGGGCAAGGAACTCGGCGGCTTCGGCGTCACCGGCTCCAACCAGTCGAACGAGGATCTGAGGCGCCTCACCGACGGCGTGCTGGAGCGCTGGGGCCGCATCGACGTGCTGGTCAACAGCGCCGGCCACGGGCCGCGCGCGCAGATCATCGAGATCAGCGACGAGGACTGGCACAAGGGCATCGACACCTATTTCCTCAATGTTGTGCGCCCGACCCGGCTGGTGACGCCGGTGATGCAAAAACAGAAGTCGGGCGCCATCATCAACATCTCGACCGCCTGGGCGTTCGAGCCGAGCGTCGCCTTCCCGACTTCCGCCGTGGCGCGCGCCGGGCTCGCCGCCTTCACCAAGATCTTCGCCGACACCTATGCCGGCGACAATATCCGCATCAACAACGTGCTGCCCGGCTGGATCGACAGCCTGCCAGCGGTGGAGGAACGCCGCCGGAGCGTGCCGATGAAGCGCTACGGCACGTCGGAGGAAGTGGCGGCGACGATTTCCTTCCTCGCCTCCGATGGCGCGGCCTACATCACTGGCGAAAACATCCGCGTCGATGGAGGATTGATGCGGGGGTATTGAGCGCTTGAAGCGCTTGAATAGCGACCTGCCTCCGCTACCCTGCGGTTTTCGGTGAGGAGGCAGGGATGAGCGCTTCATTAAAGCTCGGTATCGTCGGCGGCGCGGGCTGGCTGGGCGGCGCCATCGCGGGCGCTGCACTCGCGGCCGGCGTCGTGCGGGCGCAAGACCTCGCCCTCTCCTATCGGAGCGCCAAACCGGACCGTTTTCCCGGCACCTTCTGGACCGACGACAACCAGGCACTCGCCGACCGCTCCGATGTCATCATACTTTCGGTGCGGCCGCAGGACTGGCCGTCGCTGAGCATCGATGCAAAAGGAAAGCTGGTGATCTCGGTGATGGCCGGCATACGGCTGGCCGAGATCGGCGAGAAGCACGGAACGCGCCACGTGGTGCGCACGCTGCCCAACGCGGCGGCCGAGGTCGCGAAATCCTATACGCCGTGGATCGCGAGCGGCGATGCCGCCGACGACGACCGCGCCGTCGTGCGCGCGATCTTCGATGCCTGCGGCGTGCAGGACGAGGTCGGCAGCGAACGCGACATCGACTATCTCACCGGCCTGACCGGATCGGGGCCGGCCTTCCCTGCCCTCCTGGCAGACGCGATGATGCGCGACGCGGTTGCCTTCGGCCTCGCGCCGGACGTCGCGCGGCGCGCCGTCAACACCGTGCTCACTGGCACCGGCCGGCTGCTGGAGCTCAACGACGCTTCGCCGGCCGATACGGTGGAAGCATTCCTCGACTATCGCGGCACGACGGCGGCCGCGATCGAGACGATGCGCGACGCAGGCTTCGACGAAGCGGTGGCGAAGGGACTGGCGGCGGCGTTCCTGAAGTCGATCGCGATGGGCAAGGCGTGATCCGGCGGCGGCGGTCTTTCACCCGCACTATCGATTCGCCGATCTCCAACCGTCGGCCAGATTAGACGTTGCAGGAATGCGTTCATCCGCGGCCGCGTGCCTAATAATTCAGCATAATTCGGCAATATTGTATAAAATTGGCCAGACTTCACGCCTCTAAATTGCATTAGCTCTTCCTTATTCTATCTATTCTGAAGAATTGATCGAGAAAAGAAGATTTTCCTCTGTACTATATGGTTATTCCTTGGAACTATCATTTGAATTAGAAGTTGGTGGGAAGCGGTCGACGGAACCCGCATGGCGTGTTCCAGGAGCCAGGCAGCACGGAGATTGTCCGATGACCTCCATCGTCAACGCAGTGGGCGCTCCTCTTCCCTATAGCGGCACGTCCACCCATTGGTTCTCGGCATCAGGGTCTGGGCCGGACTTGTGGGGCACCTCCGGCAATGACACCTTCTATGGAGCCTCCGGCGTCAACGTCACCATGCACGGCAGCTACGGCGATGACATCTATTACCTCTATGCCGCGGGCAACAAGGTGGCCGAGGGCTACGGGGCAGGCATCGACACCATCAGCACATGGATGAGCTACAAGCTCCCCGACAATGTCGAGAACCTCATCGTCACCAACGCCAAGAACTTCGCTTTCGGAAACGACCTGGACAACATCATCACCGCCAAGGCCGGCCACCAGACGCTGGACGGCGGCAAGGGCAATGATGTGCTGATCGACGGTGGCGGCGGTTACGACACTTTCATCATCGCAAAAGGTAACGGAAGCGACCTGATCGCGAATTTTGCCGCGACTGACACCGTCCGTCTCGATGGTTATGGGTTCACTTCGTTCGACGCCATCCACTCGAACATGATCCAGGCCGGATCGAACGTCATCCTGAACCTCGGATCCGGTGAGATCCTCGAGTTCAAGGACACGACCATCGACAAGCTGCAGCCCAGCCAGTTCGAGCTGCCGATCGACAAGTCCGGAATGACGCTGTCCTTCAGCGACGAGTTCAACACGCTGAACCTTCACAACAGTCAAGGCGGGACCTGGGACACCAACTTCTGGTGGGGCGCGCCGAACGGCAGCACGCTCACCCAGAACGGCGAGCTGCAGTGGTATATCGACGCCAATTACGCCCCGACGAGCTCTGTCCATCCATTCAGCGTGAACAACGGCGTGCTCAGCATCACAGCGGCGCAGGCGCCGGCGGACATCAAGCCGCTGATCAACAATTACGAATACACGTCCGGCATCCTGACCACCCACGACAGCTTCTCGCAGACCTATGGCTATTTCGAAATGCGGGCCGACCTGCCGGAAAACACCGGCGCCTGGCCGGCCTTCTGGCTGCTGCCCGAGGACGGCTCGTGGCCGCCGGAGCTGGACGTCGTGGAGATGTACGGCCAGAGCCCGAACTCGCTTCTGATGACCGCCCACACGAATGAGACCGGAACGCACACCAAGGTCGGGTCGACGGTGAATGTCTCGGACACCGCCGGCTTCCACACCTATGGCCTCTTGTGGACGCCGGAGAAGCTGGTGTGGACCTATGACGGCGTGCAGGTCGCGGAAGTGGCGACGCCGTCCGACATGAACAAGCCCATGTACATGCTGGTCGATCTCGCGATTGGCGGTCAGGCCGGTGCGCCGCCGGATCATCTGGCGGCCCCGGCTCAGATGAAGATCGACTACATCCACGCCTACACGCTGGACAGCGCGCCGGCGACCGCACTGAACGTCGCCAGCGGCAGCACCACCACCCAGAGCATAGCCACGCACAGCATCGCCAGCAGCACACTGCACGGCGGTTCCGAGTTTGGGGGCCACTCGTAAGGTCTCGGGATCATGCAGCGGGGAACACGGGAATGACTGGACCGTCGGGCCTGCGGCCGGTCTTCCTGCGCGCCATCGCCGATGTCGGCGTCTTCTCTGTGCTGATCAACATCCTGCTCCTGGTGATCCCGCTCTACCTGCTCCAGGTCTATGACCGCGTGCTGCCGTCCTCCAGCATCGAGACGCTGTTTTACCTCTCGGCCATCGCGGTGCTGGCGCTTGCCTTCCTCGGCTTCCTCGACGCGATGCGCGCCATCTACACGCAGCGCGTCGCTGCGACCGTCGACCGGAAGCTGGGTGCCGGAACGTTCGCCCTTTCGCTTGCCGCCAAACATGCCAGCGGCCTGTCGCCGCTGCGCGACCTCGCCTCGGTCTGCGCCTTCATCCGGTCGCGCGGCGTGGCGGTGCTGTTCGACCTGCCCTTCGCTCCGGTCTTCCTCGCCCTGCTCTATCTCATCCATCCCGTCCTGTTCTGGGTGACGCTCGCCGGCACGGTGCTGCTGGTTCTCCTGGTCGTCGCGAACCAGCTTGCCATCGGCCGAAACGATGCCTTGTCGGTGGAACGTTCGGCTTTGGCTGCCCAAGCGGAACAGGTCTTTGCCCGCAATGCCGAAACGCTGCGCGCCATGGGCATGGTCGACAACGCCGCGCGGGTCTGGGGGCGGCACGTGGGCGAAGCGCTCATCCTGCACGACCGCTCCGCGAGCGCCAACGCGATCTTCAGCGGTGCCTCGCGGGCACTGCGCATGATGCTGCAGCTGGCGATCCTCGGTGCCGGCGCGTGGCTGGTGGTCGAGGGGCAGATGACGGCCGGCATGATCTTCGCCTCCTCGCTGGTGTCGTCGCGCGCCCTGCAGCCGCTCGACCAGCTGATCGGCGCCTGGCGGCAGATCGCCGATGCGCGCCGAGCATGGACACGGCTGGAAAGGACGCTCGCGGCGCAGCCGGCGGAAGCGCGCAAACTCGCCCTGCCCGATCCGTCGGGCGCGATTGCCGTGCAGGACGTTTTCTTCATGGCGCCGAATGCCCAGCCCGGCACCGAGCCAAACCTGAAGCGGCTGAACTTCCAGATCGGCGCCGGCGAAGCGGTGGCGATCGTCGGCCCGAGCGGCGCCGGTAAATCCACGCTGGCGCGGCTGCTTGTCGGCGCGACCCAGCCGACCGGCGGCTCCGTCAGGATCGACGGCGCCGACCTCAGGAGCTGGGACGAAAACCAGCTCGGGAAGCACATCGGCTATCTCGCGCAGGAGGTGGAGCTTTTTCCCGGATCGATCGGTGAGAATGTCGCCCGCTTCGACGCGCACGCGCAGGACGCCGCGATCATCGAGGCCGCGAGGCGCGCCGAGGCGCATGAGCTGATCCTGGCGCTGCGCGACGGCTACCAGACCAAGGTCGGCCCTTCAGACAGGACGCTGTCGGGCGGCGAGCGCCAGCGGATCGGGCTGGCGCGCGCCTTCTACGGCAATCCGCGCATCCTGGTGCTCGACGAGCCCAGCACCCATCTCGACGGCAGCGGCGAAGCGGCGCTCGAAGCGGTGCTTGCCGCCGCGCGAGCGGCGAGCGTCACGACCATCGTCATCACGCATCGCCCTTCGATCGCCGCCGCCTGCGACCGCGTGATGCTGCTGCGCGGCGGCGTGATCGAAGCCTTCGGCCCGAGCGGCGATGTGCTGCGGCAGTCAACCGTCGAGAAGGGCGCCGGCAAGAGCCCCGCCGCGCAGCAGGGCACGGTCGTGACGGGCTCGTTCGCGCCGACGATCCGCACGGTGTCCGCCTGGGATCGTAGGCGATGACGACCCAGAGCCTTGCCTGGGAAGATAAACCACGCACCGACTTCCGGCGCGTGGCCTTCGCCGGATATGCGGCAATCGCAATCTTCGTGGGCGGCTTCGGCTATTGGGGGGCAAGCGCGCCGCTGTCCGGCGCGGTGATCACGCAAGGGACGATCTCGGCGACCGGCGGCAACATCCTCATCCAGCAGCCCGAGGGCGGCATCATCCAGCAGCTGCTGGTCCACGAGGGCGACCGCGTGCGGCAAGGCCAGGACCTCATCCTCCTCGACCGGACGGCGGCGCAGGCCGATCTCAACCGGCTGACCAGGCAGTCGATCACGCTCAAGGCAAGCGCTGCGCGGCTGGAGGCCGAGCGCGACGGGCTGGACAGGCTGGCGCCGATCGCCGAAGCGGCGCCGGCGCCGTTCCAGCAGGACTTCCAAAATCTGCTTCGCGAACAGCAGAAGGAGTTCGACGCCAGGCTCGCCCGCTTCCGCTCCGAGCAGTCGATCATGGCGCAGCGGGTCGCCATGCACCGCGAGTCGGTCGTCGGCTTGAACGCCCAGAAGCTCGCCATCGAGCAGCAGTCCGAGGTGGTGAAAAAGGAGCTCGGCATCAAGACCGGCCTCTTGGACAAGGGCCTCACCAACCGCACCGAATATTCGCAGCTGCTGCGCTCAGAGGCCGATCTCGTCGGGCAGGCCGGCGCACTGGAGGCAAATCTCGCCGCGGCCAACAGCCAGATCGTCGAAGCCCAGGTGCAGGTCGAGCGCCTGACCACGCAGCGCGTCGAGGAAGCGCTGACCAAGCTCGACGATGTCCGCACCAACCTCGCCGACATCGAGGAGCAGATCAGGGCAGCCGAAGCGGTGCTTCAGCGCACCACGATCAAGGCGCCGGCGGCCGGCATCGTGGTGTCGTCGACCTATAATTCCAAGGGCAGCGTGATCGCGTCGGGCGAGAAGATCATGGAGATCCTGCCGACGGCATCGGGCCTGCTCGTGGACGCCAAGCTGCGGCCGAAGGACGTCGATCAGGTGCGCGTCGGCCAGCCGGCGAAACTCAGGCTGTCCGCGCTCAATATGCGCCTGACGCCCGAGGTTTCAGCCACGGTCACACAGATTTCCGCCGACCGGCTGGTCGACCAAGCCACGCACGAACCCTATTTCCGCGCCAAGCTGAAGATCGCCGATGCCTTGCCACCGGGCGTGAAGGCCGAGCAACTTTACCCCGGAACGCCGGTCGAGGCCTTCATCAGCACCGGCGACCGGACTTTCTTCGAGTACCTGGCACGGCCGATGATCGATTCATTCGCGCGGGCGTTTGCGGAAAGGTAGGAGCGGATCGCCGTCATGCGTGCACAGCTTTCCCCTCCCCAGCAGCAACGTGACGCGCTCAGACGGCGATTTGGAGCGCGCCGTAACGTTTTACTTCAGCTTCGATTTCCCTGACCAAGGTCTCCAGCGCGGGATTTCGAGTGTTGCGCGCGCGCCGGACCACATAAGCCAGATCCGGAGGCTTGGGAAAGTCCTTGTCGACAATCTCCATACCGGCTTGCAGGTGCCGCTGGCTCAAGAGCGCGACGCCGAGCCCCGCGGTCACGCCGGCGATGATGCCGGCTGCGCTGGAGCATTCGAACACGGTCTCGAACACCGTCCCTTCGTCCTGCCCAAGATCGAGGCCCCAGCGCCGATAGAAACAGTCCTCATCGAAGGAGAGGAACGGGATCGGCTTGTCCTTCGACAGGACAAGGTCGGGAGATTTCACCCAGTGCAGCGTTTCGCGGAACAGGACGATATCGGCGGGGCGGACCTCGTGCTGGAACACCTGGACGATGGCGGCATCGAGCGCTCCCTGGCCGAGCTGCTCCTGCAAGACGAGGCTCATGCGCACTTGCGTGCGGACGCTCACCTCGGGGTAGAGCCGGCGAAACCGGCCAAGAATGCGTGAGAGGTCCGTGCAGGTCGTATCCTCGGTCATTCCCAGCGCGATCTTGCCTTGCAGTGTGCTTTTCGAGAGGCTCAGGATCGCTTCGTCATGGATTCCCAGGATGCGCCGCGCGTAGCCGAGGAGATCGAGCCCGGCAGTGGTGAACATCGGCGCATTTGCCTTCCGGCTGAGGATTTCGCAGTCGAGGCTCGCTTCCAGTCTCCTCACCTTGTGGCTGACAGCCGATTGTGACAGGCCCAGAACCTCGGCGGCACGCGTGACGCCGCCATGCTTCTCGATCGCGACCAGTGCCCGCAGGGCGTCGACATCCAGGCGGCGGCTCATCAATCCAGCCATGACAATCCTTGTTCGGAACCAAAGCAACGCGCCAAGCTGTGACGCAGAACCGGCTTTCAGGCAAAGGAATATGTCATCCTACATGGCCATTTCATGAGCGTATCGAAATTTGTCATGTGCAACGACGCCTGCGTGCCGACATAAGTCTGCGCCGAACATTGCCCGTGGTCCGCTTCCGGAACATGGACTCGCCTGAAAAAGACAGCCATGACGCTCTCGCAGAACCAGACCCATCCCCTCATTTGGCCGATCGTTGCGGCGGCCCTGGTCGTAAGCTGGAGCTCCGGCTTCGTCGGCATCCGCTACGCCAGCGAGAACGCCGATGTCATGCTGGTCCTGTTCTGGCGGACCTTGTTGTCCGGATTGATCCTTCTGCCATTTGCTCTCCTGATCGGGCCGCGCATCGGCGCCCGCGGCCTGATCCGGCAGATGATGTTCGGTGTGGCGACGATGTTCCTCTATCTGGGCGGGTTCGCTTTAGCCATCGGCCAGCGCGTGCCGACCGGCCTTGTCGCGCTCATCTCCGATCTCGTCCCTCTCGCCATCGCAGCGCTGTCGCAGCCAGTTCTGGGCCACGGGTTGACCGGAAGGCAATGGAGCGGAACGGCTCTGGGGGTGACGGGCGTGCTCATCGTCTCGCTGGACAGCCTGAGCCTCGGGACGGCGCCGGTCTGGGCATATGCCCTCACCGTCGCTTCCATGCTGGTCTTCGCCCTTGCTACCGTGGTGCAGAAGCGCATAGGCACAATCAACATGCCCATCCATCAGAGCCTGTGCATTCAATGCCTGACGGCAGCGATCCTCTTTGCCCTCTGCGCCAAGTGGAATGGCGGGCTGACTCCGCCCCTCGATGGCCGTTTCCAGTTCGGCATCGCCTGGCTGGTGCTGTTTTCGACCTTCCTTTGCTATGCCGTCTATTACATGAGCCTGCGCCACTATAGCGCCGCGCAGGTCAGCAGCGCGGTCTATCTCAGTCCGCCGGTGACAATGCTCTGGGCATGGCTGATCTTCGGCGAGCCGCTGTCGACGGCGATGTTCATCGGCCTGGCGGTGACATTGTTCGGTGTCTGGCTGGCGTCGTCACGCGGCGCGGTATCGAACGCCAAGCCAGATCTGGGCTCAGTCGAGCAGCCTATCGGGTAATCATGGACATCAAGGAGGACACCCCATGAAGCTGACAGATTTCAAAGCCCTGACCTTCGACTGCTACGGCACGCTGATTGATTGGGAATCCGGCATGATCGACGGCCTGAAGCCGCTGACCGCGCGGGTTGGTCGTCATTTGAGCCGCAACGAGATACTGGAGGCGCACGCTCGGCACGAATCCAGTCAGCAGAAATGGACTCCGCAAAAGCGCTACCGCGACCTTCTGGCGATCGTCTACAAGCGGCTTGCCGAGGAATGGGGCGTCGTCGTCACTCCAGAGGAATGCATCGCCTACGGCGAAAGCGTGAAGGACTGGCCGGCCTTTGCCGACTCCGCGAAAGCCCTGCAATATCTCAAGCAGCACTACAAGCTGATCATCCTCTCCAATGTCGACAACAAAAGCTTTTCGTTCAGCAACAAGAAGCTCGGCGTGGATTTCGATGCGATCTACACGGCGGAAGATATCGGCTCCTACAAGCCTTCCGAACGGAACTTCGACTATATGCTCGAAAAGCTCGGGACCATCGGCGTCGCGAAAGGACAGATCCTGCATACGGCCGAAAGCATGTTCCATGATCACGTTCCGGCCAGCCGCCTGGGTCTCAAATCGTGCTGGATCTATCGCCGGCACGCCGACCAGGGCTTCGGCGCCACGATGCACCCCGGCGACATGCCGACCGTGGATTTCCGCTTCGACAGCATGGCCGACCTCGTGAAGGCGCACGCGCAAGAATTGCGTGCCTGATACCTGAGCGAGGCGCTGCTGCTCGGCAGAAAGCCGAGCAGCTTTATCCGGGACGCCGGTCGAGGTGTTCATTGAGCCGGCGGCCGGACTCCTTCGAATATCCAGCGCGGCCGATGGTGGATTCTTTTGCGCGGGCGTTTGCGGAAAGGTAGCGGTTGGAGAAGGTCCATCGCATCGGTGACGAAGGTGAAGTCGGAGGCGTTCTTGTCTGCCGTGTAGGCGAACTGCTGCTGCGGTATGATTGCATGTTTCGAAAGCACATCGCCTCAGGCTTTCAAGCGTCAGTCGCGATGTACGCTGGCCGCGCCAACCTCGGCGGTCTCCTCCAACAGCCCAGCGGCGATCTTGGTCGAGGGCATTGTCGGCATCGATGAGAACGGCAAGACGCGGCGAGCGGGGCTCGGACGGCATCGCGCAAGCTTTCCTTCAGGCTAGTCTCTGCTCGAACTCGACCACCTGTACCTTGTGCCGCAGTCCGGTCGCAACGACGGAGACCCTGAACCTTCCTTCCAGAGCCGCATCGAATATGGCGCCCACGATGATATCGGCATCGGCATCGACTTCCTCGCGGATGCGTGTTGCTGCCTCATCGACCTCGAACAGCGTCATATCGGGCCCACCGGAAATAGAAACGAGGACGCCTCTGGCGCCCCCCATCGATGCCTCGTCAAGAAGCGGGTTTGCGATCGCTGCTTCAGCGGCTGCCTTCGCCCGCCCCTCACCTGAGGATTCCCCGGTACCCATCATCGCCCGGCCCATGCCACGCATCACCGAGCGCACATCGGCGAAGTCGAGATTGATCAGACCCTCCTTGACGATGAGGTCAGTGATGCAGCCGACGCCCGCATAGAGGACGCGATCGGCCATGGCAAAGGCGTCCGCGAAGCTGGTTTTGGCATCGGCGATCCTGAAGAGATTCTGGTTCGGAATGACAATCACGGTATCGGCGCATTCGCGCAGCCGCTCTATACCCTCCTCGGCCGCCTGCATCCGGCGTCTGCCCTCGAAGACGAACGGTTTGGTGACGACGGCGACGGTCAGAATGCCGGCTTGGCGGGCGGCATGCGCAATAACGGGAGCGGCGCCTGTTCCCGTCCCACCGCCCATGCCGGCGGTCACGAAACACATATGGGTTCCGGCAAGGTGGTCCATGATTTCGCCGATCGATTCCTCGGCCGCCGCATGACCGACGTCCGGCACCGAGCCGGCTCCCAGGCCTTCGGTCACGCTGGCGCCGAGTTGGATCAGCCGGGAAGCCTTCGACATGGCAAGCGCCTGGGCGTCGGTATTGGCCACAATGAACTCCGCACCCTGCAGGTTCTGGGCAATCATGTTGTTAACGGCGTTTCCACCGCCGCCGCCGACACCGATCACGGCGATCCTGGGCTTCAGCTCGACAATGTTCGGGGTAGCGGTCATGCTATCCTCCATCTGGACGCGCGTAATGCCAGCCTTTGCACGAAAGCAAGGAGCAAACGAATCAAAGCAACTCCGCCTTCGGCAGAGGATCAGACGGGAGTCGCGATCGCAAGCGCCTGACCGCCACACCGCAGATTCTGGTGCGAGCGTTCATCGCGCAGTGTCATCTTCAGGCTGTTCTGCTCTTCGCCATCGGATCGAGCGCAGCAGCCCAGCCTGGGCTAGTCGCGCTCTCTGTTCCGCGACCCAATGTGCGGCGCCGTGATGCCCACGTCTGCCTCCTCCGTATGTTCTCCCGATTTATTACACGTCGGTATGTAAGCGTGATACAACGCTGCTACTCGTGCGCAATCATGTGCACCCGTCTGACAACGATCGGACACCTATCATGAAAACCCCTGAATGGGTGACACCGGCCGGCTACGGCGCGGTCGGAGGAGCTTTGGCGCTCGCGATCATCGGCTTCACTGCAGGCGGATGGAGGACCGACGGCACGGCGAGAGAAATGGCAGAAAATGCCAGTGTCGATGCTGTCGTCGCCGCCATGACTCCTTATTGCGTCGCGCAATCCAAGACCGCCCCGAACTCAGCGCAGGTTTTGGCGGCGCTGAAAGCGGCAAGCAGCTATGATCGCAGAGAGATCATTGAAAAGGCAGGATGGGCTACACCCCTTGGAGCGAGCAGCCCCAACAGAGAACTGGCCATTTCCTGCAACTCAGCAATCGCCGCGAACTAAAGCGACCGAAGCGAACGTTGTTCACTGACGGCGAGCGAATGGCGCGGTACGGGTAGCTCTAACCTCTTATCAGGATGTAGCCGGCGCCCGAAAACCGGGCGCCGGCATCAACTACCGAAGGGAGCGTCGTGATGGTCTACACGGTAAGTTGGTACGGGAAACAGGGCATCGTTGAAAAGACGCCCTTCGACACCGAGAAAGCGGCACGAGACCACGCGCTGGCGACCTTCCCAGATCGAAAGTCCGGCATCGTGGCGGTCGAAGTACGCAAAGACGACGGCACGGTTGTGTTCAGTCAAGCAGGAGCCAGCTAAACTAAGGCGTTGGATGCTGTCTTTCAAAAGATGCTCGGTACCGGATATGCGGGTCCGCTGCGGGCGTGGCTGGATCTATTTTCGTTGGTAAGACATACGTCTTTGCCATGACTGGCGCGGTCAGGCGGCGTTCTGGACGACCACCGTCTCGCCGATGACAGGATTAGAAGCCCGCGCCGTCGATCTTGCCTTCGGTTCCCGACTGAAGCGTCGCTTCCGACCCTCAGCGGACGATGAGTTCAAATCAGGCGATTGCGTTCCGATAGTTGACGTGCCCGCCGTAGAGTGCCGTCGGTGTCGGCGATCTTGCGCCTTGCTGCTTCGTCGCTTCTGATCGTCAGCCGTGCCGACATGATTTTTGATGGCTTGGCAATCGCCTCGATTACGATGGGCGGAGCATCCGGTGTTTTCATGAATCTCATAGCTATTATCCTTTCAGGTGAAATGCCGGCAGCGGCAGCCATTCGTCATCCGCCTTCTGCACATGACTAGGCCAGCAGAGCTGAACCGCAATAACGGCATTGCCGGAATCAGGATTCGCGGCCCGTTTCTTCCCGCCGCTTGGCGTCCTGAATGTTCAATTCGATTACCGTCTTTTCCGCACGGCGCGTCTTGATCCCCACCATGAGCTTCTGCTCGAGCTCGGCGGGCTGGCCGGTGAAGACGTCGAAAACGGTCCAGCTGTTCGGACGGTCCATCCGAAGCGCGTAGCGATTTGCCATGCTCGCATCCTTCTCGTTTGCGCCCACCGAGGAATGCTGTCGGTTCAGGGCTTCATGATGACAAATGCCGACGCCAGCACAGCGACAATCCACAGCGCCACATAGACCCTCAAGGCGAGTGGCCCATGTGAAGAAAGCGCCGCCCGCACGCGCGTCGCTACGTTCTCCATGCCCTTCGATCTGGCCGGCTCCGCCGCGACAGCGGCCCGCGCCTTGGCGCCAAACTTGCCGAAAGCGCGAGGCGGCGCCGGTTCATGCATGCAGACGACCTCGAATGTCCGGGCAATGCCAGGAGCCGCGTGCGGCACGCTGGATGACACGACTATGGAGGGGCCGGATTTTCAAGAGCTTCTTTCTTCTGTCGGCCTGGGTGACCAGACCCCTCTATAGACTGCTTGGCCTGCGATAGATAGGAGCGCCAAAATTATTTGCCCAGTCGGCAAAAATATCGGGCGGAGTATACCAGAGTCGAAAAATATCATAACGGGCTGAAGAGAACTTCAGTCGCTTTTTTAGGCGCCGAGTTTGGATTTCTATTTAACCAAGAAAAATAAAACGCCGACGCCACCTTGTTCGCAGCGCAATTGGGGCGCATATATAAAATTCGTTGATTTGGTCGAGGTGGCTTTTGTCATATTGAGGCCTTGCCATCCGCATCCGAATTTTCGATAGCGAATGCATTGCGCCGCTCCCGGCGCGGCATCTCGCTTAGTTCGAACCCTGAAATGATGCCAGCGTTGACCACGGATGTACTGGCAGCACGGGACATCGTTTCGGCGGTTCGGCTGGAATTGGAGCGGAAGGCGCGTGCGCGCTTCCGCGGAAAGCCGCAAATGACCACTCGCACCACACCGACCGTCGTTCGCTTCAACTCGGCGTTTTTGCTGCCGGGCATCGATACGCCGCAGCCGCCCGGAGAATATCGCGTCGATCTCGACGAGGAGTCTCTCGAAGGGGCTTCCCGCACCGCATGGCGCCGCGTGGCAACGTTCATTCACCTGCCGGCGATCTCCGCGAAAGGATTCACGCAGCAAATGGTGCCGATCGAACCGGCCTCGCTCGAGGCCGCGCTCGACAAGGACCGGAGACGATCATGACGACCCTCATGCAACGCAATGCACGCCCGATCCAGCATGGAGCCCCGGCACGCCTTTTCGATGTTGGACAGGCGGTCCGGCTGAAGGGCAGCTTTGGTGGGGCTTCTAAGGTCGGCGAAATCTACCGGATCACCGGCACGCTGCCTCCGAAGGGAAACTCGCCGCAATACCGCATTCGCAGCGAAGGCGAACCGCATGAACGGGTGGTGACCGAGGACAATTTGGAACTGGTCGACACGTTGTTGCCCGGCGACGACGCAGCGCTCATCGAAAGGACGTTCGGACATGGCCAAGGGACAGAAACGCTCGAACCGCGAGATCAGGAAGCCGAAGCAGGAAAAGGTTCCGGCCAAGCCTGAGAGCTCGTTTGGCAGCCAGATCAAGGGCGCTGTCGGCATCAACGCCCAAGGCAAGAGCAAGGGCTGACGGCGTGACGCCTGGGCACGATGGGCTCGGATGGCGATGAAGATCGTGATCGAATTCTATCGCACGCGAGCTGTCGACGATGCACACGCCGTCGTCGGCCGCGAGACAGCGCTGGCGGCCGGCCTCGACGACGCCATCGAGATCGCGCGGCTTCTGGCAAGGACGCTGAACATGCCGCAATGGCCGGATGCCGTGGCCATCGCCGATGCCGACGGCGCAATGATCTATTCAGGCGTCATCGCCGCGCAGGCGAACAAGGAGAGGCCGACATCATGAACGCAACCAACGCCGCGGCACTTCGGGTATGGGAAAACGAAGGTGGGGCGCCGGGCCGCGACTTCAGGGATCATCAATATGGCCGCCGCGTCGAAGCCGATCGTTCCTGGACCGTCTATCACGTCTTCACCGGCAATCCGGCGCATGTGGATGGCGCCTTCATGATCGGCCTGAACCGTTCGGACGCGACGAAGAGCATGCTGTCCCTAAATCTTCGCAACAGCGAGCGCCGGAAGGAGCGGACCGCCGCGCGATCGTTCGCTACTTGCGCTCCCGAAACACCGGCAGGCCAGTCATGACGCTCGCCTTTCCAAACCCCAGCCGCAGCTTCGATGAAACACGCAACGCCGTCTGCTTCATCGGCCATGACGGCATGTTCAAGATCCGCTTCTTCGTCGAGGCCGAAGCGCTGGCGAGATCCGGCATCGCCCTGGGCGGGAAAGGGAGTGCCGAGACGACATATCTGTCGGCATTCGACGCCTTGCGGACCTCCATCCAGGATGTTGCCAGCAAGGCCTATGCCCGCGATCGCCGCGAGTCCTACACTCTGACCACCGCCGATTTCCGGTAGTCTGCGCCCGGATGCTGATCCGCTACGGCTACGAGATCACCCTGACCTGCCAGCTGCCGACCGCGCTGGTCTGCTTGCTCTCGGTCCACGAGGATCGCGCCGCCGACATGAGGGTGCCCGAAACCCTGTGCACCACGCCCGATGTTCCGACAACGACCTATCACGATCTGTTCGGCAACCGCTGCCGCCGCCTTGTTGCGCCGGCGGGCGACCTGACGATGTGGGGCGACGCCACGATCGAAGACGACGGCAAGACCGACAGGCAACTGCCCGACGCCCGCGAAATCGCGGTGCCCGATTTGCCGGACGATTGCCTGGTCTACCTCCTGGGCAGCCGCTATTGCGAAACCGATCGTCTCAGCCAGGCGGCGTGGGACATGTTCGGCGCCGTCGCGCCGGGCTGGCGTCGCGTGCAGGCGATCTGTGACTTCGTCCATGGCCACATTCAGTTTGATTACATGCAGGCGAGGTCGACGCGGACCGCCTTCGAAGCCTACCAGGAGCGCATCGGCGTCTGCCGCGATTTTGCCCATCTGGCACTCACGCTCTGCCGCTGTCTCAACATTCCAGCGCGTTACGTCAACGGGCACCTGGGCGACATCGGCGTCCCAATTGTCGACCCCATGGACTTCAGTGCCTGGATCGAGGTCTTCCTTGAGGGCGCATGGCATACGTTCGACCCGCGCAACAACACACCCAGGATCGGCAGGATCGTTGTCGCGCGTGGCCGTGACGCCGCCGACGTTCCGCTCATCAACTCCTTCGGTCCACATGTGCTCAAGGGGTTTCGGGTCTGGACATACGAGGTGACGGGGCTGCTCGTGCATTAGCCGGTTCCCAAACGTGGGCTTCCCGTCCGCCGTTGCCGGCCGCCAAGAGCGTCCTCCAAAAATCGGTCAGCGATCGATGCAGAAGCGCTGTAGCTAGACTCCCCATCCACCTTGTTTCTTGGCGGGCTTCTCGCAGCCGGATACGGTCGCGAGCCTTGGAACAAAAGACGTGCGAGACTGTTCAGCTATAGCTTTTGACACGACGCTGACGTGCCCGGCCGGTTGGGCATGTGGCGCTCTTGAGGAGTCTCATCATGTCCAGATTTCGTTCAATCGCGGTTGCCCTCATAGCGGCCGCGGGTGTTAGCCTTGCCAGCACAGCACACGCCGACAGCGGCACGATCCGCTTTTCCGTCTACAAGGCGGCCTTCTTCATCGGTGGCTCTGGTGGCGCGGGCACGCTGACCTTCCATGGTCGCCACTATCCCATCTCGATCGGCGGCATCTCGGGCGGCCTCGCCTTCGGCGCCTCCAAGACCTATTTCAAAGGCACCGTGCGCCACATTCGCCGCGCCCGCGACGTGACGGGGGTGTATGGCGCAGCGGGCGGTGGCGGCGCGCTCGGCAGAGGGGCCCAGGTGATCGTCATGACCAATGACAAGGGCGCCGAACTCCAGCTCACAGGCCGGCAGGTAGGCCTGCAGGTCAACGCCGATCTCAGCGGCATGACCATTGGGCTGAAATAAGGGCCGCCGCACCGTTCGTCATTCCTTCGTCCTGTGCTTCAAGCGCTAAGGCCGGGTTTCTTGCAAGGATAAGAAGCGCGCTGGGTTCAGTTACAGCGCGCTGACTACCTGCAGCGCCGCCCCGCAGCCGGCTGCGGCCGGTTTCGAGTGCAGCTTATGCGTCATCCATATTGAGGCCACGGCCGAGTAAAGGGCGCGGCGGCTTCGTCCAACTTGGCATGGTGGCCAACGCGCCGATATCTCTGGCTCAATCACCGCCTGTAGACATCGCGGTGCCAATCACCCAATCTGACCCATGGGAACAAAAAGCGCTTCGAAGAAGGCGCGGACCTTCGGGTGTGCATGAAAAATCGATGGACCTTGTATGATCCACGGCTGGCCTGGATGCTGATCGCGCCGGTGCTGTTGCTGCTGATCTTCTTCCTGGTGCTGCCGATCGCCGTGATGGCGGTCTATACATTCTTCACCTTCGTCACCGCCGGCGTGGAAACCAGCGCGCTGACCGCCGCCAACTGGCACGAATTCCTCACCGACAGCTACTATCACGGCTTCCTGTTGAAGACGCTGAGAGTCGGGGCGATGACGGCGCTGCTTTGCGGCGTGCTCGGCTATTTTCCGGCCTATTTCATCTGGGCGACAAGCTTCAAGCACAAGTGGCTGCTCCTGCTTCTGCTCATCGTGCCGTTCTGGATCAGCTTCACCATCCGCACCTTTTCCTGGATCAACATCCTCGGCGAACAGGGCGTGATCAACGTAGCGCTCATAAAGATGGGCATCATCAGCGAACCGCTGCCGATGCTCTACACCGAGGGCGCGGTGATCATGGGGCTGCTGCACTTCCTGCTGCCCTATATGATCCTCAACGTCTATGTGAGCCTCGAGAGCATCGACCGCACGCTGATTTCGGCGGCGCGTTCGATGGGCTGCACCAGCGCGCAGGCGTTCCGCGAGGTCACGCTGCCGCTTTCGCTGCCTGGGCTGGCGGCAGGCCTGCTGCTCTGTTTCGTGCTGGCAGCCGGCAGCTATGTGACGCCGCAGCTTCTGGGTTCGGGGCGCGACGCGCTGTTCGGCAATCTGATCTACGACACGATCATGAGCGAGCTGAACTGGCCGATGGGGGCCACGCTTTCCATCGTGCTGTTCGTCGTGCTCGGCTTCTTCGCCGCCATCTACACCCGCTACATGGGCATGTCGCAGATCGTCAAAGGACTTGGAGGATGACGGGGATTGGGCGGATGAAAGCGTCGCGGCCGAACAAGGAAGGCAAATGGGCCTGGCGGCTCACCGGCTTCGTCACGCTCTGCGTCTATATCTTCATGTTCGCGCCGATCGCGGCGACCGTCATTTTGTCGTTCAACGCCTCGATGTTCGGCGGCTTCCCGATGACAGGCTTTTCCCTGCAATGGTACGGCAAACTGATGGCCAACGAGGCGGTCCTGGCCGCCTTCCGCACGTCGCTGTGGATCGCCTTGGTCACCGCGGTCGCCACCACCGCCATCGGCGTCGTCACGTCGTTCGCGCTGGTGCGCTTCGACTTCCCCGGCAAGCAGATGCTGAGCACGCTGGTGATCCTGCCGGCGCTGGTGCCGGAAACCATTTTGGGCGTCGGCTTGCTGGTGCTGATCAAGGCGGTCGACCAGCCGAGGACGCTGCTTCTCCTGGTGCTTGGCCACATCCTGCTCGCCGTGCCCTATGTGGTGCTGATCACCCAGGCGCGCATGGTCGGCATCCGGCGCGTCTATGAGGAGGCCGCACTTTCGCTTGGCGCCTCGCGCTTCTCGTCCTTCCGCGAGATCACGCTGCCGCTGCTCATCCCGGCTGTCGTTGCGGGCGCGCTGCTTGCCTTCACCATCTCGTTCGACAACACCTCGGCCAGCCTGTTCTGGCGGCCGGCCGGCGTCGAGACCATGCCGACGCAAATCCTCTCGATGCTGAAGATCTCGATCAGTCCGGAGATCAACGCGCTCGGCACGGTCATGATCCTGGTGACCGTCGGCATCCCACTGATCGGCGGCCTGATCATGCAAAGCCTGACCAGATTGAAAAGACGAGGCGAACCAAAGGAGGAAGCACGATGAAACTGACCACCACCAAGCGGCTGGAACGGCTGCACGACCGCTACGCCAACGGCGATTTGAGCCGCCGCACTTTCCTGAGCCTGACCGCCGCCGCCGCGGCCTCGGCGGGCCTCTCCATGCCGTGGATGAGCCGCGCGCTCGCCGCGGTCGAACAGGTTCGCTTCGACGGCTGGGGCGGCACGGTGCAGGACGCGATCGACAAATACGCCTTCCAGCCCTACACGGCCAAGACCAAGATCAAGGTGGTCCAGGGCACGTTCGGCGACGAGAACGAGATCATCACTAAGATCAAGACGGCGAAGCCCGGCGACTTCCAGATCGTGCATTCGTCCGGCGTCAACTACTACATCAAATACATCAATGCAGGGATGAACTCGGAGATCAACGAGGCCAACATTCCCAACATGGCGAATGTGCTGCAGCCGATGATCGAGCCGTTCCGCAAGCTGACGCCAAAACTCTCGGCCGTGCCCTACGATTACGGCACCACCGGCATCGCCTACAACACCAAGGTGATCTCGCCGGAGGAAGCGAAGGAGAAAGGCGCCGGCCTGCTGCTCGACAAGAAATATGCCGGCAAGGTCGGCGGCTATGCCGACATGACGACGCGCGTCTGGTACGCGGCTCTGGCCACCGGGCAGGATCCCAACAACATCAAGGACATGGACACGATCTGGGTCAAGGTGCGCGAGACGCGCGACCTCGCCAAGAAGTTCTGGAGCTCCGGCGCGGAGCTGATGGACCTGCTCTCCAAGGGCGAGATCGTGGTGACCGATGCCTGGTCGGGCCGCGTCGCTGCCTTGCAGGACCAGGGCCATCCGATCGGCTATCTCGATCCGGCAGGCTCCTATGCCTGGATGGAGGACATGCTGATCCTGAAAGGCTCGCCGATGGCCGAATGCGAGGAGCTGATCAACTTCATGCTCGATCCGGCGACCTCGATCGCCGTGGCCGAGGGCCAGAGCTATCCGCCGTCGCTCGATCCGACCAAGGTCAAGCTCACCGAGAAGATCGAGAAGCTGCCGGCTTTCGACAAGACGGGCTCGATGAAGGCGTTGACCTTCGCCGATCCGGTCTATTGGGCGACCAACGAAGATGCCTGGACCAAGCAGTGGGACAGGATCGCGAAAGGTGCCTGACAGGAGCGAAGTGTCACTCAGCCCCCGGCCGGCCTCGGCCGGGGCACCCTCCCCCGCCGCCGGCGGATCTGCCTCTGAGGCGGAGAAGCCGGCGGTCGAGTTCCGCGACATCGACATCGCTTACGGCAAATTCGTCGCGGTGCGCGATTTCTCGCTCTCGATCCGCAAGGGCAGCTTCGTCACGCTGCTCGGGCCGTCGGGCTGCGGCAAGACGACGATCCTGCGCTCCATCGCCGGGCTGGTCGACATTTCGGGCGGCCAGATCATGATCGACGGACGGCGGGTCGATGACGTGCCGATCTACAAGCGCAACATCGGGCTGGTGTTCCAGAGCTACGCGCTGTTCCCGCATAAGACCGTGTTCGACAATGTCGCCTTCGGCCTGAAGTACCGCAACGTGCCGAAGCCTGAGATCGCGCGCAGGGTTGGCCAGGCGCTCGACATGGTGCGGCTGCCGGGCAGCGAGAAGAAACTGCCCTCGCAATTGTCGGGCGGGCAGCAGCAGCGCATCGCGCTTGCGCGGGCCATCGTGTTCGAGCCGCAGGTGCTGCTGCTCGACGAGCCGCTGTCGGCGCTCGACGCCAACATGCGCGAGGAGATGCGCGTCGAGATCAAGAAGATCCAGAAGGCAACGGGCATCACCGCCATCTTCGTGACGCACGATCAGGAAGAAGCGCTTTCCATGTCGGACCGCATCGTAGTGATGAACGCCGGCTCGGTGGAGCAGATCGGCACGCCGGAAGAGGTCTACGAGACGCCTGCCACCGCCTTCGTCGCCGATTTCCTCGGCAAGGCCAACATGCTTGCCGGCACCGTCAGCAAATCCGACGGAACGACGGCGGTTACGCTTGCCGCCGGCCAGACGGTCAATGTGACGCCGCCGCGGCCGCTTGCGTCCGGCAGTAAGGTCACCGTCGTGGTCCGGCCGCAGAAGCTGTCGATCGGTGCCATGGCGGGTGCCAACCGGTTGTCCGGCCGCGTCGTCTCGACCTCCTATCTCGGCGGCAGCGCCATCTACGAGATCGACATCGGCGGCAAGACGAACGTGCGGGCCAACGCGCCGATCAACGGCCATGTCGTTCGTGAAGGCGAAACCATCGAGGTCGGGTTCGATCCGGGCGGTTGCGTCCTACTCGACGAGAGCGGGCAGCGGATTTCGTAAGATCCCCTCGCTGCTCCTCCACGAGCGATCGGTTCGCCTCGCCTCCGGGCAAGCACCGTCGGCGAGCTGGCCCGAGTCTGAGGCAAGTGTCACCACGGCGACCGATCAATGCCTCGCTTTCAGAAATCGGGCTTCTCGCAGAAGCGAATGGCGGTCGTGCCCGACCTCCTTTATCAGTTTGCAGGCTTCGGCCTCCGAGATACCTGCCTTTTCTTTCAACAGAGCGACCAACTGCTTGTCATCAGCTCGGACTTGGGAACCGTCTCCGACATGTTCTCTCATATGCCGATCCTCCTGGACCAAAACCGAGAGGGTACGCTGAACGTTTCATCAAATGTCAGTGTCTGAACTCAGAATCCTGCCGGTTACTGCCATCAGGGCCAATGACAGGCGGAACGATTTTCGACGTTTGCGCTTTCTGGGTGCATGGCTGCGATACCGCCGATCGAACCTCCCTTGCTTTCTGAAGGTAGCCCCGATCGCGCCCTCAACTGCGAGGTCGCCCTCGAGCCCGCATTTCAGGCGTTGGTGAAGGCCTCCATTCTTAAAGGCTGGTCGGCGCAGGAAGTCGCGGAAACGCTACTCAAGCTTGCAACAGAACATGCAGAGACGATTGTGGGGCGGCAGAGAGTGGCCGCGCGATTATACCGTTGGCGCGTCAGCAGCCTGGTAGATATGTACGTTAGCCAATTCCTTGGCAGATTTAGGTGAATGGCCGGCCGAGCAGGCGGCCAAATGTGCGCCGTCAAAGGCGCTCCGCCGGCGCCTCAGAAACAATTCAGAAACATTCCAGAAAAAATCCAGAAATCATTGAGGCGTAGAATTGACCGCAGAGGGTCGGTCATCGGCTGCAGCACTGCAGCACTTGTTCGGATTGGCGACAAGCGATGCAAAGGTTCTCGATCAGGTTGATGGGCGCGTTGCTCGGCATTTCGCTCGTCACCGGCCCGGTGGAAGCCGGCGAGGCTAAGGTTGCCACGACCCGGACCGAGCGCTGCGCCAATCTCAGCCGCCAAGTTGACAAAGCCCTCGAAACCCATGCCGCGTCAACGCAGGTCACCGCGGCGAAGGCACTGCAAAGAAAGGGAGACCGGTTCTGCGCCACCAAGAAGCAGGCGCAGGGGATCCGGGCGTTCGCGAGCGCTCTGAAGCTGCTTGGCGTGACACCGATCGATCCCGATGCAGTGACACCCAAAACCGACCTGCATAGCAAGGAGAAAAAACCATGAAAAAGTCCCTTCTCTCCGCCCTTGGCCTCGCTGTTGCGCTGGCCTTCTCGATGCCGGCTCTCGGCAACGCCGCCGCCACCAAGACGACCGCTCCGGCCGCCTCCACCGATACGACCATGGCAGCCGCGCCGGCTACAACCACCGCTCGGAAGCCGCACAAGAAGGTCTGCAAAGTAACCAAGACGCACAAGTGCCCGGTCAGGCACAAGAAACATACTGCGAAGGCTGCGGCGGCCACCAAAGCAGCGCCTAAGACAAGCTACTAACCCTACCGCATTACGAGAAGGCCGTTCCATCCGCATTCACTTGGGGCGGCCTTTTCGTCGCGGCTGACGTGGAGCGGCGCAGCGGTCCAGGCTCTTTCAGGCCGATACAAGCTCGGCGCCGGCGCCCCAGTGACGTTGCCCCCAGTTTCTATCCAGCTTTGAGTTCGTTTCCGGCGTGG
>NZ_LPVS01000089.1:0-21647 GCF_014843905.1 Mesorhizobium silamurunense
GTTCGTCAGGGTGGAAACCGGAAGTTCGACGCGAACCCAACAGAGAGCTCGCCGGCTGTTCACGGCTGCTCTACGCGCTCAGTCCTCGGACAAGCCGGCCAGAGAACTATCAGAAGCGACGCGGGATCAAGGGACGTGCGACGCCGAGTCAGTGGCGATGAGCGGTTTTAATAGGCGGGAAAATGAACCGCCAGAGAAAAGGTTCAACGCGAACATTGACGGCGTCAGCGAACCAGCGCTACGCGCAAGCAGAATTGCCGAAGAGATCGTCGCGGCCGCTTGAAGCCGGTCGCGGCTAACGAGTCCGGCCGGGTCAGTCTGAGACAATTTCGTATTGAAGAAGCTGGGCGTCGCCGAGGGTCGACCTCAGTCCAGGCGAGATGACGCCAGAGCCGAAGAGGAGAGTATCCTCGCGCCGTACGAATACTTCATGGCCGGGTCCCATCGACACAAATGTGCCCGACGAGCTTCGCTCGATAAGCCGGGCCTTGCCATTCGAAATGGTGAAGGTCGCGTGGTGCCTTGAGACCCAGGGCCGCTCGACGACAATATTACATTCCGGAGATCGGCCGATCGTCACGAATTCGTTGTTTCGACAGGATTGCACCTGATCTCCATAGCGAATGACCAGATTGATCTGCGGCGGCGGGGCGGAGCGCCTATCGATAATGGTGCCTCGGCTGGTGATCTGCGTACCGAGCGCCCCATCCTCGCTCCACAGGGTATAGACATCGAAGAGTTCTTGCTTCCCTTTCAAGGCCATTTTGTCGAGGAGCCGTAATGTCTTGCGGCTTCTCGCGGAAAGGGCTTCGAAGAAGCTCTGGCTGATCAGGACCTCCCCGGGGTTCGCCGTGGTGGACAACCTTGCGGTGACATTGACAACGTCGCCGAAGACCGCGCTCCGCGCGCGAATGACCGCCCCGAAATGCAATCCGATCCGGGCGCGCAACGGCCCTTTCGTCAGTTGGCTGCTGATTTGGGAGACGGCCCTCAGCGCGCCCTCCGGCCTCTCGAACAGGCTGAGCACGTCATCGCCCTTCGAGTAAATGAAATCACCGCCGTGCCGGGCGACAATCTCGCGCATCGCGTCGAGGCAATCCGAGACCTGTTGCAGAGCGGCATCGTCGCCGATGCGCTCATAGAGGGGCGTGCTGCCCACGACATCAGCTAAGAGGACTGCGGCTAGAAGTCTTTCCTGATCCATTGATCTCGTTCCCGCCCCGAGAACGCAGCATATATAACACACCAAAGTTGCCTTTGATTTATCTACTTGCGCGCCTGGGGGGCCGGGGCGGTGCTTCGGCGTGATCGTCTTGGACGGACAGGCGTCTGCCTTCACTCATCCCGCCAAATCACGCGCTTTTCCCATCGGATCTGCACTAGGCGCCGGAAGCGGATCGTGTTGGCCTGCTCGCCGGCCGGATGGAATAGCTGCGCGCTCATCCACTCCCGACTTTTGCATTGCTGGCAACGGACCTTATCCCGCACGTCGTCGATCGTGACGTTGCCGATCACCTCCCGCAACTCGAGCGGCTTGTAGTAGCGCGTGACGTTGCAGCGCGCGCAGCGGATGCCCGCCACCTGCCCGGGGTCATGGGCATGCGTCAGGGTCCAGGCGCTGGCTTTAGCCCGGTGGCGGGGCAGCCACAGGATGGACATTTCAGCCCACATGGAAAATGATCATGTTGCCATGCACAACACTGCAGTGCTCTGATCTCGACGAGAAGCCTGAGCGTAGAAGCGGATCAACCGACCTCCGGGTCCAGCGAGCGAGGACGCAAATGGACGCCCCAGAGAATGGGCAATTGCATCGCGACGCGGGCGGGCGACCCCGTCGATCGGCCGGCTGGCTTGCCCGCGCCGCCGTGTTGGCGGCATTCCTGCTCGGCATGGCTTTCAGCAGCACTGCGTTTGCGCAGGACCAGCAGCTACCCGTGGTGACGGCGGCCAAGCCGGTGGTCCGTGAAATCGTCGAAGACGACGAGTTCGTCGGGCGCTTCGAAGCCGTCGACCAGGTCGCCATCCGTTCGCGCGTCAGCGGCTATCTGGACAAGGTCAGCTTCCAGGACGGCGCACTGGTCAACAAGGGCGACCTGCTCTTCACCATCGACCAGCGTCCGTACCAGGCGGCTTATGATGCCGCCAAATCGCAAGTGGACGTCGCCAAGAGTCTGCTCGAGTTCTCCAAGATGCAGCTGGATCGCGCCGACGAACTCGCCAAGACCGGCAATATCTCAACCGCGACGGTCGACGACCGCCGGCGGGAATACCTTTCGGCGCAGGCGCAGATGCAGGGCGCGACGGCTGCGCTGACGACGGCCAGCCTGAACATGGAATTCACCGAGATCAAGGCGCCCTTGTCCGGCCGCATCGACCGCCGGCTGGTGTCGGTCGGCAACCTCGTGCAGCCGGATTCCACCTTGCTGACGACCATCGTTACGCGCGATCCGATCGACTTCTATTTCGACGTCGATGAGCGCCTGTATTTCAGCTACGCCCGGGACGCGAAGGAGCGTGGCGGCAGCATGCAGGAAGGCGCCGGCGGGCTCGAGGTGGTGGTTCGCGTCGCCGACCGCGCGGAGGCGGTATTCAAAGGCAAGCTCGATTTTGCCGAGAACCGGATCGACAACGCGACCGGCACCATGCGGGTGCGTGCAAGGTTTCCCAACGCCGACGGCATTCTCCAGCCAGGCATGTTCGGGCGCATCAACGTGCCGGGGTCGCTGCCGCATAGCGGCGTGCTGGTGCCCGACGAGGCGATCGGCGCCGATCAGGATCGCCGCATCGTGTTCCTGGTGGATCAGGCCGGGATGGTGTCGGCGAAGCCCGTGCGCACCGGCCCGCATCTCGACGGCTACCGGGTGATCCGCGAGGGCCTGACCGGCGACGAGACGATCATCGTCAACGGGCTGATGCACGCCAGGCCCGGCACCAAGGTGAAGGTCGAGATGGTGACGTTGCCGCCCAAGGCCGAGACCGCCGAGTTGCAGCAATGAGGTTCGCACATTTCTTCGTCGACCGTCCGATCTTCGCATCGGTCGTTTCGATCGTCCTGCTGATCCTCGGCGGGATTGCTTATACCCAGCTGCCGGTCGCGCAATATCCCGAGATCGCGCCGCCGACCATTGTCGTTCGCGCGCAGTATCCGGGCGCCGACGCCGAGACGGTCGCAGCGACGGTGGCAACGCCGATCGAGCAAGAGATCAACGGCGTCGAGGGCATGCTCTATATGTCGTCCTATTCGTCTGGCGACGGGGCGATGGCGCTGACCATCACCTTCAAGCTGGGCACCGATCTCGACCGGGCGCAGGTGCTGGTGCAGAACCGCGTGTCGGTCGCCGAGCCGCGCCTGCCCGAAGAAGTCCGCCGCCTCGGCATCACCACCACCAAGAGCTCGCCCGACCTGATGATGGTCGTGCACATGCTGTCGCCCGACAATACCTACGACCAGCTCTACGTCTCGAACTACGCCCGCTCGCGGGTGCGCGACATACTGCTCAGACTCGACGGCATCGGCGACCTTATCATCTTCGGCGAACGCGAATATTCGCTGCGCATCTGGCTCGATCCGGAAAAACTGTCCGCCCTGGGGATGACCTCGGGCGATGTGGTGCAGGCGCTGCGCGACCAGAACGTCCAGGTGTCGGGCGGCTCGATCGGCGCGCCGCCGACCAGCACCGGCACGGCGTTCCAGTACACGGTCACCACGCAAGGCCGCTTCAACGACGCACGCGACTTCCGATACGTGATCGTCAAATCGACCGACGACGGCCGCCTGATCTCGCTGCAGGACGTGGCGCGCATCGAGCTCGGCGCCAAGGATTACGTCACCAACTCCTATCTCAACGGCAAACCGGCGGTGGCGCTCGCCATCTTCCAGCGGCCGGGCACCAATGCGCTCGCCGCAGCCGCGGAGATCCAGGACAAGATGAAGGAGCTTTCCCGCGACTTCCCGAAGGGGTTGAGCTACGACATCGTCTACAATCCGACCGAGTTCGTCGCCGAGTCGATCCAGGAGGTCTACAAGACGATCCTCGAGGCGATGCTGCTGGTCATCATCGTCATCATCGTCTTCCTGCAATCGTGGCGCATGGCGATCGTGCCGATCGTGGCGATCCCCGTGTCGCTAATCGGCACGCTGGCGGTGCTTTACGCCGCCGGCTTCTCGCTCAACATGCTGACGCTGTTCGGCCTCGTTCTGGCGATCGGCATCGTCGTCGACGATGCGATCGTCGTGGTCGAGAACGTCGAGGGCAATATCGCCAGTGGGCTGGCGCCCAACCCGGCGTCGCACCTGACCATGGACGAAGTCGGAACGGCGGTCATCGCGATCTCGCTGGTGCTGATAGCCGTGTTCGTACCGACAGCCTTCATCCCCGGCATTTCTGGGCAGTTCTACCTGCAATTTGCGATCACCATCGCGGTGTCGACGGCGATCTCGGCATTCAATTCGCTGACGCTTTCGCCGGCGCTGGCCGCACTGCTGTTCAAGCCGCACCACGCCGCGGCGGCGCCGCCGCGCTTTTTCCTGGCGCGGTTCGGACGGGCGCTCGCCGACGGCTTCAATCGCGGCTTCGACAGGGTCGCCCATTGGTATTCGAGCATCATCCGCGTGCTGGTCGGCTCGTGGACAACGATCGCCGCCATGCTGGGCGTTTTCGCGGCCCTCATCTACGCCACGGTCTACATGGTGCAGGCGGTGCCGCGCGGTTTCATTCCGTCGCTCGACCAGGGCTATGCGATCGTCGTCGTCCAGTTGCCGGACGGCGCCTCGCTGTCGAGGACCGATGCGGTCATCCAGCAGGCGTCGCAGATCATCCAGAAAACGCCAGGCGTCGACTACGCAGTCGCCTTCGCCGGCTTCTCCGGCGCGACCTTCACCAACGCCAGCAACGCGGGCGTGATCTTCGCCAGGTTCAAGCCGTTTGACGAGCGACTGAAAGCCGGCCAGTCGGCGACCCAGGTCATCGGCAATCTGTTCGGCAGCCTGCAAAGCATCAAGGAAGCTTTCATTATCGCATTGCCGCCGCCGCCGATCCGCGGCGTCGGCAATGCCGGCGGCTTCAAGCTGCAGATCCAGGAGCGCAACAGCGCCGACATGCGGCAGATCCTGGCGCTTGCCTACGAAATCGCCGGCAAGGCCAACAAGACGCCGGGGCTGACGGGCGTGTTCACCACGTTCTCAGCGTCGAGCCCGCAATTCTTCCTGGCGATCGATCGCGACAAGGCGCGCATCCTGAACGTGCCGATCCCCAACATCTTCGAGACGCTGTCGATCAATTTGGGCACCGCCTACGTCAACGACTTCAACGCTTTCGGGCGCGTCTACCAGGTGCGGGCGCAGGCCGACCAGGCGTTCCGCCTCGATCGCGCCGACATCTTGAAACTGAAGGTGCGCTCGGCGACCGGCGCGCTGGTTCCGCTCGGCACGTTGATCGAGATCCGCGACGTCACCGGACCGGCGCTGGTCCAGCGCTACAACATGTACGTCTCGGTGCCGCTGCAGGGCAACGCCGCGCCCGGCGTTTCCACGGGCGACGCGCTGGCATTGATGGAAGGGATCACGGCAAAGACGCTGCCGGCCGGTACCTCCTATGAATGGACCGAGCTCGCCTATCAGGAGCGCAACACCGGCAATGCCGCTGTCTATATCTTCGGACTGTCGGTGCTGTTCGTGTTCCTGGCGCTGGCGGCGCAATATGAAAGCTGGGTGCTGCCGTTCGCCATTGTGCTGGTGGTGCCGCTCGGCGTGCTCGCGGCGTTGCTCGGCGTGTCTTTCCGAGGGCTGGACAACAACATCCTCGTGCAGATCGGCCTCATCGTGCTGATCGGGCTTGCCGCCAAGAACGCGATCCTGATCGTCGAATTCGCGCGACAGGCGCAGGAACGCGGCCTGTCGGCCGCCGAGGCTGCCGTCGAAGCCTGCCGGCTCAGGCTGCGGCCGATCCTGATGACCGCCTTCTCGTTCATCCTCGGCGTCGTCCCGCTGATGATCGCAACGGGCCCGGGCGCAGAAATGCGTCAGTCGCTCGGCACCGCGGTGTTCTCCGGCATGCTCGGCGTCACCTTCGTCGGCCTGTTCCTGACGCCGGTGTTCTACGTCACGCTCAGGTCGCTGTTTTCACGGCGCAAGCCCCGTGCCGAGGCCGAGCCTTCGGGGCCGGCAGAGGCGCCATCGGAGACGGCCGCCGAGTAGGTTTACGAATTCGCCGCGTCGGGCGCGGCTTATCACTCCAGAAAATCGGCGCGACGCGCTGCACTCGACCCCAACAAACGATCAGATTGGGGTCAGTTGTCTGCGTCAACATCTTCGTTACTGGCGGACGTGAGACCAATAAGTGATTGGTCAGAAATAAGGGGTTCGAGTCCACGTCCCCTTCAGAAAATGGTATAAAAATCAGCCACTTACGCGGTCGTTTTGGTAGGCCCGGAGGACATATTAAGATCATTGATTTTATTGGCTTTTTCGTGGGCCAAATCAGAAATCTTCCCGTATCGTTCCGTATGGTTCCGCTATCGACCTCGTCCAGTCCAATTTCACTGGCCTATACGCGCCCTAGAGAAGTCCTCTCGCAGAACGGTGCGTGAACCTCTCGATTCACACCGCTCCCATCAGGCAAACGTATTCGTTCCGAACGACTTCCAGTGCACAAACAGTCCTGGATTTTCCCGCGCCAGCTTTCTCACGAAGAGGCTGGCACGCGTCTTATGGGACTGAAAGCGCTTGAACTTACGCATGATCCACGCCCTGATCTTCCGGTTAACGTAGTCAGCCAGAGTGGACAGGGCCGAACGGCTGTAGCGGCCATAATAGGCTATCCATCCGCGAAGGAGTGGATTGAGCTGTTGGGCGATTTCAGCCAGCGTCCCCGGCGTCTGCCGCGGGATGTTCAAGTCCTGAACTGAAAGTCAGGGACTGCGCCCAGAAACGGACAGCTTTTGATCAGCCCCGGCCAGTTGCGAAAAATCGGATCTGGCCAGCACCCCAGCTATCCTGGCAAAGCTGACAAATGCCTGTCGCGCCTGTTCGGTTGTCATTTGCCCGGCGATTGCGGCGTTGCAGCTCCTCACCGCGCAGCTGTATACCGGTCCCCGACGGGCCTTCGGCCATTGATTCAAGAATATGAGCGCCTCCCGCACCGAGTTGATGTCGTGTCTCACGTCATTGGTCTTAACCTGCACGGGGGCAAGGAAAGCCAGACTGGTCATTGGTTACCTCCCTGCGGTTGCATGGTTGATTCAGCATCCCATGACGGCTCTTTCGTTTGAGGCTGTTGGACGTCATTTGACCATCCTCGCTATCTGCGAGGGCCGGGGCTCGACGAGCCCCGGCCTTCCTTCGCGACCGTCATTTGTTGCCGTTGATTGCAATGCGCTTGGCGTTTGCCTGCGCCTTTTTGGTCTTCGGCAGTGTCACGGTGAGCACACCGTTCTTGAACGTGGCCGCGACCCTGTCGTCTTCAACCTCACGTCCGAGACTGAAGCGCCGCTCAAAACGCCCATAATAGCGTTCGCTGAACTGGCGATCTTTGTCCTCGGTCTCTGCATTCTTCTCGCCGCGAAGCGTCAGAACACCATCATCCAGCATGACCTCGATGTCGTTCTCCTCAAGGCCTGGGATTTCAGCCGTCACCCGGATTTCCTTATCGGTTTCCGAGAACTCCACGCTTGGCCAAGTGCCGTTGAGAGGGGCCATGCGGCCCAGTACCGAAGGCGTTTCAAAACCGCGAAACACGTCATCGAATAGACGGTTGACATTGCCGTGCAAAGACAGGAACGGATCCATGTCGTCACTGCGATAAATGCTCGGTGCCCGGCTGCCGCCACGGCTCCAGGGAATCAAGTCACGTACGCTCATTTGTCCTACTCCTTTCCGTGTTTTTGGGTCCCGGAACCCACCCACGACAGGACTGGGTCTGCTGCAGGCCGACCGCCAAAGATCAGGCCGCCGCGCTTTCAATGCGCTTGGCCGCCGCCTTCTTGTCGGTCTCGACATTGATCGCGATGCGGCGCGGCTTCATCTCCTCGGGAATTTCTTTCTTGAGGTCGATGATCAGCAGACCGTTTTCGAGCTTTGCCCCGACAATGGTCACATGATCGGCTAGTTCGAAGCGGCGCGCGAACGATCTCAAAGCCAGGCCATGATGGAGGTACTGAACCTCGTCGTTCTCTGTCTTGGCGCCCTCGATCACGAGCATATTTGGCTCATGCGTGATCGTAAGCTCGTCTTCACCGAAACCGGAGACCGCAAAGACAATGCGGTAGGTGTCTTCGCCGAGCTTGGCTATGTCGTAGGGCGGCCAGTTGTCCGCGTTCCGTGGTGGACTGGCGTTTTCGAGCAGGTTGAAAATGCGGTCAAAGCCGATGCTCGACCGGTAGAAGGGGGAAAAGTCCAGGTTCGTTCTCATAACTACATCCTCCTTGGAGCAACATAGATACGAGGGAACGCCAAGATCCTGACGCTCCCTGACACATCGGCCCCTTACGTGGCGACCGACAAAGATGAGTTGGGAATCGATTTCCGCGGCGTCAAGAGGGACCGCTAAAGCAGTTTCGCGACCGCCTTCGAATGGCTGTGGCAAGCGCTCCATCGAATCTGCTTCGCCGGTATTTCGAACGGAGGAAAAGGATGACTATGACACGTCAAGACGTTGTTTCGTTCTCGGACGCGTTGACGAGGTGGCGATCGCGCAGATCGCGTCCGGTGCCTCGCTCGAGGAGATAAGAGGCATGGGCGAGCCATGTACGACCGCTGCCGGGAACACGGGTGGCAGCGCTAATCGACCTGATCGAGCCCGACGACGAAGGCGACCTGGCAGATCCGGTCCAAGGGGACCCGGACGAAGCGTGAAGAGGCTGGCAGGTCCTGCCATTCAGGCAGACGCGCTTAATCGTGCGATCCGCTTGGTAAGTTGTCTGTGCTGAAGGCATCTATATGAACAGACAACGACAAGAGGCTCGGCTTTCCCCTCCCCTTGCCCCGGTGGCGCATCGCTTTGATGCTGCGGCGGTGGATTGCCGCCGCAGTGATTCTAGCCCTGACTATCTAAAAGATGGTCTATTTTGCTGATCTTCGGCCCTGTCATCCACCGTGGCGCTGCGGGCAGGTCCTCGATGACGGCGACCCTGCGTGCCCAAGTCGTAAAGGCCTTGTTCGCCGACTCGACAGACTTCCGGCCATCGTACGCGGAGTAGCATGCATCCGACGCCGCAGCGTGGAGGAGGCCGCGCCTTTCAACCGGCCATTCTTCCAGAAACTCTATCGCATCCATGACACAGCCGATCTTTTGGACAACATGGCCCTCGTCTCTTACGAAAACCGGTTGTTTGAACGTCGCGCTTTCCATAGTGACCTCCCTTCAAACCATGGGGCAACTGAATCCTGCCTCACCGTGCGGGGCTCCCTGCAAACGATGCCGGCGAGCTTGGTGAACGCCATGGCAAACCACGGCGGAAACGGAATTTTCAAAGAACATCGTTTCCATGCGATCCTTCCGCTGTTCAACTCGACATCCGGCAAGCCGCGCTGGAGGCATAAAAAGAGATTGGAAACGCCTCTTTTCAGTTCAAGGGAAGCGGACCCGGCGCCGGCTATTGAATGGTGAAAATGCCGTCCAGGGCATGCCATTCGGAAGGCCGGATCAGGCGGTGATGGGCGACGCGCACGGAATGGAGCGCGCCTTCGAGTTCGCGCTCCCAGTAATTCGGAAACCCTTTGAGAGTCGGGAATTCCGGTGCGAGATCGTATTCCTGCCAAACGTAGAGCTGCAACAGGCTTGGATGGTCGGGGAGATGGTAGTGGATCTCCGCGGTTGTGAGACCGTAGCTCTCCATTTGCAGCCGGAATTCCGTGCTGACCATGCTTCTCTCCTTCCTAGCTGCGTTCAGGCATCAAGGCAATGCAGGCGTTCTCGGGCCCGCCGTTCCTTGAAGTCACAGCCTACCTCGGACCGACTATCGTCCAGTCGGCGAAGTGCATCCATGACGGCGTCAAACGTCACCGGGCTCGCAGCACCCGGTGGCTTTCGCAGCGCAGGCATGGATTCGACGGCGCAAGCATCCGACGCCCATGAGGCAAGAATGGCGCGCTTTCCCTGAGTGTCGAGCGTACGGTCGCCCACCACTTCATCGGGGTGATTAAAGTGCCGCGCCGGAAACAGCAGGCGGTCAAGCGAAGGATCAGAGGCTTCAGGGGCGATCGAGGGGATGTTTTTCGACAAGGTTCGTTCCATCGACAGTCTCCGTTTCCTAACAATCTCCTTGGCATCGTTGGTGTTGCAGTGACCCCTTTCGGGACTCCAACCGCAAAAAATTTCGATGAGTTCGGGTCGAATTTCAAGACCTGAAATCGCGCGCCCCAGCGAAAATAGCTTCATGAATTCATGTCCCTAGCACTCTTGAATGCAGAGTGCCAAAATTTTTCCAGCGACACCTTGAAACTCGAAAATTCCAAAACTAGCTCGATATGCGCGCGATGCCTGAAAAAGGGGTCGCGGCGCCCCGCACCGGCCCGATATTCCCGGTCCGGTGTGGAGGAACCTCAAAAATCTGTTTGCCCTGAAGGAGAACGATATGACGTTCCGTCCATTGCATGACCGTATCCTGGTCCGCCGCATCGAAGCCGAGGAGAAGACGGCCGGCGGCATCATCATCCCCGACACCGCCAAGGAGAAGCCGCAGGAGGGCGAGGTGATTGCCGTCGGCCCAGGCGCTCGCGACGAGAGCGGCAAGCTCACGCCTCTCGACGTCAAGATCGGCGATCGCATCCTGTTCGGCAAGTGGTCCGGCACTGAGATCAAGCTCAACGGCGAGGACCTGCTGATCATGAAGGAAAGCGACGTGATGGGCGTGATCGAGCAGACCGCGGCGGTCAAGAAGGCCGCCTGACCGAGGCTCTGGTCCAACCGCAATCCAGGCAATGAGACTGCCTATTGAAGGAGTGATCCGATGGCTGCCAAGGAAGTGAAATTCCATTCCGACGCCCGCGAGCGCATGTTGCGCGGCGTCAACATCCTCGCCGACGCGGTGAAGGTGACGCTCGGCCCCAAGGGCCGCAACGTCGTCATCGACAAGTCGTTCGGCGCCCCGCGCATCACCAAGGACGGCGTCACCGTCGCCAAGGAGATCGAGCTTGAGGACAAGTTCGAGAACATGGGCGCGCAGATGGTGCGCGAGGTCGCCTCGAAGACCAGCGATATCGCCGGCGACGGCACCACGACCGCAACCGTTCTTGCGCAGGCGATCGTTCGCGAAGGCGCCAAGGCGGTCGCGTCGGGGATGAACCCGATGGACCTGAAGCGCGGCATCGACAGGGCCGTAGAAGCCGTCGTGGCTGAGCTGAAGACCAATGCCCGCAAGGTGACCAGAAATGACGAGATTGCCCAGGTCGGCACCATCTCGGCCAATGGCGACGCCGAGATCGGCCGGTTCCTGGCCGAGGCGATGCAGAAGGTCGGCAACGAAGGCGTCATCACGGTCGAGGAAGCCAAGACCGCCGAGACCGAGTTGGAAGTCGTCGAAGGCATGCAGTTCGACCGCGGCTATCTCAGCCCGTATTTCATCACCAACCAGGACAAGATGCGCGTCGAGTTGGAAGAGCCCTATGTGCTGATCCACGAGAAGAAACTGTCCAACCTGCAGGCACTGCTTCCGGTGCTGGAGGCCGTGGTGCAGTCGTCCAAACCGCTGCTGATCATCGCCGAGGATGTCGAGGGCGAGGCGTTGGCGACGCTGGTCGTCAACAAGCTGCGCGGTGGCCTTAAAGTCGCCGCCGTCAAGGCGCCCGGCTTCGGCGACCGCCGCAAGGCGATGCTGGAGGATATTGCCATCCTCACCGGCGGCACCGCCATCAGCGAGGATCTCGGGATCAAGCTGGAGAACGTCACGCTGGAAATGCTGGGCCGCGCCAAAAAGGTGGTGGTCGAGAAGGAGAACACCACGATCGTCGACGGCGCCGGCAAGAAGGAGGAGATCCAGGGTCGCGTCACGCAGATCAAGGCGCAGATCGAGGAGACCACCTCCGACTACGACAAGGAAAAGCTGCAGGAGCGTCTGGCCAAGCTCGCCGGCGGCGTCGCGGTGATCCGCGTAGGCGGCTCGACCGAGGTCGAGGTCAAGGAGCGCAAGGACCGCGTCGACGATGCCATGCATGCGACGCGCGCTGCGGTGGAGGAAGGCGTATTGCCAGGTGGCGGCGTGGCGCTTCTGCGTGCGGCCAAGGCACTGGACAACGTGCAGGCCGAGAATGAGGACCAGAAGCACGGTATCGAGATCGTGCGCCGCGCGATCGAAGCGCCGGTGCGGCAGATCGCCGAGAACGCCGGTGCAGAAGGCTCGATCATCGTCGGCAAGCTACGCGAGAAGCCGGAGTTCGGCTGGGGCTGGAACGCACAGACCAACGCGTTTGGCGACCTCTACAACGAGGGCGTCATCGATCCGGTGAAGGTGGTGCGGACCGCGCTCCAGGATGCGGCATCGGTTGCCGGCCTTCTGGTGACTACCGAGGCGATGGTTGCCGAGAAGCCGAAGAAGGAACCCGCGGTTCCGGCAATGCCCGGCGGCATGGACTTCTGACGAGAAACGGCGGTGTCCGCGCCCATGAGGCGCGGGCACCTGACAAATGGATAGAGCCATGAACGTGATGAACTTAACCGTGATCACGCCGCCATCACGCGCGGCCACCGATCTGAACTACGAAGCGGATTTGAAGGTTGCGCTCGACCCGGTGCTGGAAGATTTGCTCGACAGAACCGAGGCTGCGGGTTGGGACCGGCGAAAAGCAGCGTATACGATTATGTTTCTGGCCGCTCGCAAACTCACGGACACCAGACCGAGCCCAGAAATCGCACCTTCAGTGAGTTGATGCCCGCCGCGCCCGGAAGGGCCCGGCGTTCTGACAATCGAACTGGTGCACGCCGGCACGAATTCACGGATCGGACAATGGGGTCCGGTCCACAAGGCAGACCCGATAGCCAGCTGGCCGCGCCGAGAGGAGCAATCTACGTTTCGGGGCCGAAAAAATGACTGTGCGATCGTCAAGTTACATCGGCGTGTTCGCCGCATTCTATCTCGCGCTTACTCCAATGCCGGCTTACCCGGCCGCAGCCGAGCCCGTCGTCAGCACCACCACCCAGCGATCGCTGCCGGACGTCCTTGAACAGGTGACGCCTGCGGTGGTCAACATTGCCGTCACCTCGAATTCGCCTGGGCAAAGCAATCCGCTTTACAACGATCCCTTCTTCCGTCGCTACTTCGATACCCCTGAGGCACAGCCCAGGCTGAGCGCCGGCTCCGGCGTCATTGTGGATGCCGAAAAGGGTCTTATCCTGACCAATCATCACGTCGTCGCCGATGCCGGTGAGATCTCGGTGACGCTCAAGGATCGCCGCCGTTTCAAAGCAGAACTTGTCGGCAGCGATCAGGCGACCGACATCGCCGTGCTCAGGATCAAGGCAAGCAAGCTCACGGCGCTTCCTTTCGGTGACTCCGATACACTTCGCGTGGGCGACACCGTTGTGGCGATCGGCAATCCATTCGGCCTTGGCCAGACAGTGACGTCAGGGATCGTCAGCGCGCTCGGCCGCAGCGGCATCAACATCGAAGGCTATGAGGATTTTATCCAGACCGATGCCTCGATCAACCCCGGCAATTCCGGCGGGGCGCTTGTAACTGCCGATGGAAAGCTGGTCGGCATAAACACTGCGATCATAGCGCCGGCCGGCGGCAATGTTGGCATTGGCTTTGCCGTTCCGATCGCGATGGTGTCATCGGTGATGAGGCAACTGATCGACCATGGCGAAGTGCGCCGCGGCCGCATCGGCGTTGCTGTACAGGACCTCACGCCAGACCTTGCGGATGCCCTCAAACTTACCGACAATTCGGGCGCCGTCGTCGGCAGCGTCGAAGACGGTTCTCCGGCCGCCAGCGCTGGCCTCCAAGCCGGCGATGTGATTGTCAGCGTCGATAACCACCCGATCTCCGGCTCGGCTGATCTGAGAAACCGCATCGGTCTGACACCGGTCGGATCGGATGTGGCCGTCGAATATCTGCGCGATGGCGCCCGCAAGAGCGTGACCATTCGTATCGCGCCGGAGAACGCGGCGGCCTCCGCGCCCGCGCTAGCGGATCGTCTGCAAGGCGCGCAGTTCCAGGATGCGGCCGGCAATGTGGTTGTCTCGCGCGTCGAGGAGGACAGCGCCGCCGCCCGGGCGGGCTTGCGCGCCGGCGACGTCATCGTTGCGATCAACCGCAAGTCAGTGTCCACAGTGGCCGAACTGAAAGCTGCGTTGCGCGAGACAAGCGGGACGATCGCCCTGGATCTGTTTCGCGGTGGGGTAAAGTTGTTCCTAGTGGTTCGCTAGCAGCGCCAGAGCACTTAAAACCGTTCATCGACTGGGAGAAGGAGATGAGGAATTCTGTTCGATGGATCCTTGCCGCGGGAGCGGCCATAGCTGCGGCATTTGCGCCGGTTCCGGCATTCACGCAGGCACAACCGGCAACGGCGCCAAGTCATGAATTGACGGGTTTCTGGCTGACGACGCCCCATCCGGAACTGGCGATCCCACCGGGCAAAACCGAAACAATTCCGCTTACCTTGCGCAACGCGAACCTGCCACCGCAACGCGCTGAACTGGACGTTTCGGGCGTTCAGTTCGCTGGCTCACTGCGAGCGCCGCAAGCCCGGCCACTCTACTTGAAACCGAGTCTGGCTCCTCCACTTTTAGAGCGTGCCAATTTCGCGAACGTGGAAGCGCCAGGGCATGAGCCTGCTGACCACAGACAATTCAACAGCGCAAATCGCCCTGCTGGAGCCGAGCGTCTTCCTCTTCGTTTTCAGATGAAGGGAGATGGAAATGGCAAAGGTTGTTTGTGTCCTCTATGACGATCCGGTCGACGGATATCCGACCACCTATGCGCGGGGCGGCCTCCCGAAGCTCAAGCGCTATCCGGGCGGCCAGACGCTTCCCGCGCCGAAGGCGATCGATTTCCAGCCGGGCGCCCTACTCGGCAGCGTGTCCGGCGAACTGGGCCTACGGAAATTCCTCGAAAGCAACGGCCACAGCTTGGTGGTGACCTCGGACAAGGATGGTCCCGACAGCGTGTTCGAACGTGAGCTCTTGGATGCCGAGATCGTCATTTCGCAGCCTTTCTGGCCTGCCTATTTGACCGCGGAACGCATCGCCAAGGCAAACAGGCTGAAGCTCGCAATCACGGCCGGCATCGGGTCCGACCACGTTGACCTACAGGCCGCGATGGACCGCAACGTCACGGTTGCGGAGGTAACCTATTGCAACTCGATCAGCGTGTCCGAACATGTGGTCATGATGATCCTCAGCCTCGTGCGGAACTACATCCCTTCCTACCAGTGGGTCGTGAAAGGCGGCTGGAACATCGCCGACTGCGTCGCACGTTCTTATGATGTCGAGGGGATGGAGATCGGTACAGTCGGTGCCGGGCGGATCGGCAGCGCGGTGCTGCGCCGCTTGAAGCCATTCGACGTCAAGCTGCACTATACCGATCGCCACCGGCTTCCCGAGGCGGTCGAAAAGGAACTCGGTGTCACATTCCACAAGACGGCGGCGGAAATGGTGCCTATCTGCGATGTCGTTACCATCAACGCGCCGCTGCATCCGGAGACGGAAAACCTCTTCGACGACAAGATGATCGCCAGGATGAAGCTCGGCGCTTATCTGGTGAACACCGCACGCGGCAAGATCTGCAATCGGGACGCGGTTGCCCGTGCTCTCGAGACCGGGCAGCTTGCAGGCTATGCCGGCGACGTCTGGTTCCCGCAGCCTCCGCCTAAAGACCATCCCTGGCGGTCGATGCCGCATCACGGCATGACGCCGCACATCTCTGGATCATCGCTGTCCGCCCAGGCGCGTTATGCCGCCGGCACTCGCGAGATTTTGGAATGCTGGTTCGAAGGCAAGCCAATCCGCGAGGAATATCTGATCGTCGCCGGCGGCAAGCTCGCCGGCGCCGGCGCGCACGCCTACACCGCAGGAGATGCGACGCGCGGGTCTGAAGAGGCCGCAAGTTTCAAGACCTGAACGCGGCCGGCGATTCCGGACGCCCTCCGGACGGCCGCACAGCTGCGGGGTGCGTGGTTGGTGTCTCTCGGACTTCGGTGGTGCATTCGCCCGATGGCCTGCATCGCCGCAACGCCCGAATGGTGTCCGGGCGGGCCGCGTGAAATCATTAGGAGCAGAAACTGGCGGTGGAGCCTGAACGAAGATCACCGACACCGTTGCGGTGTTCAAAGGGCTTGGCCAGGCTAGTGGCGAAAATCCGACGCTTTGGTACCCGAAATCGTCACAGCACATGGCGCAGGCGCCGACCTTTAGCATTAGGGCCCACTCTGATGCTCCGGCACACGTGACGGCGGATGCCATCGACCAATTGCAGGTACTGGCGTAAGCATGCCGTGGCGACGGATTCTGTCTCGTGCGCTAACCTTGATTTGCGGACTGGATGCAGCCCAGAGCGTCAAGCCGAGAGCTTGATGCTCCAGTTCTCAGTTTCATCCTCTTTGGTGAGCCACCACATCGAAAATCACCGATTCCTAAGGCTGTCCCGGAAACATGGCCGGGACAAAAAGAGAGAACTGCTCGCGCCAGCCTGCTGGTAGCAAACTAATTCGCCCGTGAACACGCAGTTTTGGCACGAAGCGGAGGACTGGGTCGGGTTGGAAAGTGGAGGCTCGGGGAAGCACTCCGGCGGTGGCTGTGCCGTTTCTTTCTGGTGGCGTGCGCTGGCCTGGCGATACAGGAACATCGGATCTCGGCCCATTCTGATCGATGCCTGTGCCGGAGGAGCCCTGATCGGCACGCGATCTGAAATCTGTCCTGCGAGTTTTGACCAGGCGACGTGATCCGGAACGACGTCGACCGCTGCGCGCACCGTCAGCCGAAGTACCGGGCGAAGCGACCTCGGCACCAGCGGAGGCTTGTTCATTATGTCAAGGAACTGGAATACGGTCAGCGACCGCTCGAGTGTCGGTCTGGTCTTGGTGCAGGACGTTCCACTCGACATTTGGGACCTAGGGTGCGCCGACTGCTGCAACGAGCGCCCGGGTCCCAACCGCCTGTCGAGGGCAACCGATTCGTCGGAGCGACGATATCTCGGCACAGCGCCCTGTGCTAGACTCTGAGGCGGGAGAAACGGCGGGTCGCGCCGAGCAGCCCGCACGCCTTCCTTTCAAGGGAGGATGAAATGGCCCACTATGTGCTGCTTGCCGACTTCACGGATCAGGGTGCCAAGGCAGCCAAGGACACCGTGAAGCGGTCTGAGGCATTTCGGCAAATGGCGGAGAAGAGCGGAGTGAAGGTGCAGGCGCTCTTCTGGACGCTTGGCCAGTACGACGTGGTCGCGGTCGCCGAGGCGCCTGATGATAACACTGCCACGGCGCTGAGCCTTTCACTCGCGTCGCTCGGCAATGTCCGCACTCAGACATTGAGAGCGTTCGATGCCGAGGAAATGAAGAAGATCATTGCAAAGATGGTCTGAACCATCGTCATCGGATCGCGCCGGTCCGCGCAAGCGGGGCATGACGGGCCGGCGCGGCCCCTCCGCTGTGCCTAGAGCACGAAGAACCCAATCGTTGCCAGTGCCATGGCTGCCACCGTCAGCCCTCCGCCCAGCACCATCCACCAGGGCGCTGTCAGCCGACCCATGATGCGCGGGCTCCTGACCATCATCACCATCATTGCCGTCAGTGGCGTGGCGAGGATGCCGTTGATGACAGCGCTCCAGTGGAGGGCGCTGATCGGATCGAGCGCGGTGAAGCTGAGAGCGATGCTGCCGAGGGTCGCTGCGGCAATCGTAGCATAGAAAGCCTTGGCCTCGCGCGGGCGCCGATCGAGGCCCTCCGGCCAGCGGAACATCTCCGCCACGGCATAGGCGGCCGAGCCCGCGATCTGCGGACTTCGCGCCTTCGGCACGCCGACGAAAGCTCTCTGTGGCCTGAAATGTCCGATCTCGCTTGACCCGTGGGCTCCTACCGCCCTAGCGGTTGTAGACGACATACGCCAACGAAAGATGAGGCCCAGATGAGAGCCCTGCGCGTTCTTTCAGATGCCTTCATCCCCGAACTCCCGAACCACTACAGAGGCAAGGTCCGCGAGAATTACGATCTGCCGGACGGCCGCCGGATCATCATCGCTACTGATCGCCTGAGTGCCTTCGATGTCATCTTGACCGCGATTCCGTTCAAGGGAGAGCTTCTGACCCAGATGGCTCGCTACTGGTTCGAAGAAACCGCCGACATCTGCCCGAACCATGTGCTCGACTATCCGGACCCCAATGTCGTCGTCGGTACCCGGCTCGACATTCTGCCGGTCGAAATCGTCGTTCGCGGCTATCTCGCCGGCACCACCAGCACATCGATCCTGACGAAATACAAGAGCGGCGAACGCGACATGTACGATATCCGCCTACCGGAGGGACTTCGCGATAATGAGAAACTTCCCGAGGCGATCATCACACCGACCAGTAAGGCTCTCGATGGTGGCCATGACCAACCGTTGTCCCCAACCGAAGTCCTCGCGCAGGGCCTGTTGACGGAAGAACAATGGAACGTTGTCTCCCGCTATGCGCTGTCGCTGTTCGCGCGCGGCCAGGCGCGCGCCGCCGAACGCGGTTTGATCCTTGTCGACACGAAATACGAGCTCGGCACGGATAAGGACGGGACGATCGTTCTTGCCGATGAAATCCATACGCCTGACAGCAGCCGCTACTGGCTTGCAGAAAGCTACGAGGAGAGTTTCAAAAAAGGCGAGCGGCCGCGCAGCTTTGACAAAGATTTCATCCGCGCCTGGGTGACGGCGCGCTGCGATCCTTACAAGGACCCGATTCCGGAAATCCCAGCCGAGCTCATCGAGCAGACGTCGCGAGTCTATATACAAGCCTACGAAGCCATCACCGGGAAAGTCTTCGTCCCCGATCCTTCCGGCGCGACGGTGCTGGACCGCATTCGGAAGAATCTGGAGCCTTACTTCCGATGATGGTGCGACGATCGCCATGCGTGAGGCCGCGCCGCCAGTCTGACCCGCCCACAATGAGCATACCCGTCGTGACGGGACTTCCGCTTTGGGTCGGATCGCGACCTTCGCTGCGTCCAAGGCAATGTCCGGAGTTGGCGCGACCTGCTCGTTCTGGCAGATGAGCCAACGGCACCTTTCCCCCCACCCATTGCTGCCCTTCCTGGGCCGTTTCTCCTTCCCGAAACCCGACGTCGAGCGCAACCAGCGCTCCTGACCCTATGCAGACCTCAAGCGCACTGAGGCGATGGTCTGCTTCGGGACCCAAAGATAACCCTAGGTCGGCAACCACCGCGGCGTCGCCCCGGCTTCGGCCGCTGACGAAGGGGCCGTCACGGTCTTATCGCCGATCAACCGTATTAGATGGTGAGATCGAGCACCTTCTGCCAGCGTGGATCGTTGTGAAGCGGGTCGAAATCGGAGTCGTGCAGAACCCAAGCCTTCATTTCATGGTTGGCCCGCGGCATCACCCTTTCGAGCAAGTCGAACGCCCGATCGCAATCGCCAAGCATGCAATGAAAGCAAGCAAGGTTGTATTGGGTCAGGACGTCATCGGGATCGATGGCCTGCGCGCGCGCCGCCCACTCCTTTGCCCGATCGAACTCTCCCAATCCTAAGAGTGCGTTGGCGCCGAGATAGGCGGGCCGGGCATTTTCAGGGTTCCTCGCCAGTTGCCGCTCCGCGCGCTCGATGGCTCTGCGAGCCGTCTCCAATCTGTCGACATATCGCCCGAGCGAGCGATAGACCTGCATGAGCAACATCGATGACTGATAGTCATTGGGGTCGATCTCGGCCGCGCGCTCCCAGTGAGTGGCGGCCGTCTCCAGCTTACCCTGTGCGAAGCAGCAGCGGGCGTAGAAGTAATGTGCTTCGAACAGATTGGGATTGCCTGCGATCGCCCGTTCAAACGCCGTTTCGGCCTCCTTGTAGCGTTGGCCGACCGCCAAGGCGAGTCCGCGGGAGGCGTGCGCTTCGGCCAGACCGCTGTCGATCTCGAGCGCCCTCGCAGCGTTGGCGAGGATGCCCTCGAGCGAAACCTCCTCGCTATAGTCGAGAAAGAGGAACGAGTCGCAATCGGCGGTACCGGCATAGGCGCGCGCATAGAGCGGGTCGAGTTCGATCGCCATGGCGAACATTCGCCTGGCCAGCCTGTAATATGATTTCGAACCGCGGTGGAAAAACTCCCGCCCCCTGAGATAGTAAGTATAGGCCTCGACATTCTCAGTCGGCGCCAGCTCGATCGCCTCTTTTTCTTCCGGCAGCAGCTTGACCTTCAGCTGGTCGACGATGGTGTGAGTGATCTCGTCCTGGATCGCAAAAATATCGGTCAGATCGCGATCGTAGCGGTCAGCCCAGACATGCCCACCATCCGCACCATCGATGAGCTGTCCGGTGACGCGCACGCGCGACCCAACCTTGCGCACGCTACCCTCCAGAACAAATCTGACGCCGAGTTCCTGTGCTGCCTGCTGTACCCTGATAGGCTTGCCCTTGTAAGTGAACACCGTGTTGCGGGCGATGACGTGCAGCCCCGAGATCTTCGACAGGTCGGTGATGATGTCCTCGGTGATGCCGTCGGAAAAGTATTCCTGCTCGGGGTCGCCGCTCATGTTGTTGAAGGGAAGGACGGCGATCGACGGCTTTTCCTTCGCCGGCCCCGACTTGGGTTGCGCAGCGCCGCTCGTCACACGTGGCGGCGGAGCGGCCTGGAAGAGGTTGACGTTGTAGACCCTGACCGGCCGCTCGATGTTCTTGAGCGCCTGCTCGCCGGTGTCCTCGAACGTCAGATCGAGCCGGTTGCCGACATTGTCGCGGACCGACCCGGATACTGCGATGCCGCCCGGCCTGGCGATGCTTTCGATGCGCGCCGCGATGTTGACGCCGTCGCCATAGATGTCGTTGTCCTCGAAGATGATGTCGCCGAGATGGATGCCGATGCGGAACTCGATGCGACGGTCCTCCGCCACTTCGACGTTGCGCTCGCGCATCTTGCGCTGGATCTCCGTGGCACAGGCAACGGCGTTCACCACGCTCGGGAACTCGACAAGCATACCGTCGCCGGTGAGCTTGACGATGCGGCCCTGGTGCTCGGCGATCTTGGCGTCGGCCATCTCGCGCCGATGCGTCTTAAGAGCCGACAGCGTACCAGCCTCATCCAGCCCCATGAGGCGGCTGTAGCCAACCGCATCGGCGGCGAGGATCGCAGTAAGCCGGCGCTCCATGAGGAAATCCGGATTTTCAGAGAAGCCTAAGGTATCAGGTTCAGCGGTTCGTGCCATATCTAAATCCCGCTGGCGCGCCGCCCTGGGTATCACCAGAGGATTTGTGGTTCGGAAACGGTTCGATTAACCGAACCTGCGCCTCCGCGGGAACCGCTTGGCTCTTTTGGCAGGCCGACCGCGCCTGCGTCCAAAACTGATGTCCGGAATTGGCAGCGCTAAACCGACGTTGGCGCCACGATCTGTGCAGGTCCGCAATGGCGCAACCTTGCCCTACAGTTTCACTGTCGGCGACGACTGCTCTTGGGCAGTGGAAAAGGTGTCCTCAACGGCCGACATTGTGAAGGGTTACGGATGCCGGCCCTCTACTGAGGTGCCGTGGCTCCGG
>NZ_LPVS01000093.1:0-93216 GCF_014843905.1 Mesorhizobium silamurunense
ATCACCCAACAGATATCAACTCAACAAATTAATGGGTCCTGACCCTAGCCATCGTCCTGTGTGCCAGCGACGCGGTGATCGCCAATGTCGATTTCGGTCGAATGAAGTAGGAGATCGTTTTATGTCGCTCGAACTCATCAACCCAGATGATTTGCCAATTCCAGAGATGTACACACAGGTTGTCGTCGCGAAGGGATCCAAGCTGGTATTCGTCTCAGGTCAGCAGCCCGAAGACATACACGGCAAGCTCGTTGGGCATGGTGATTTTGCGGCGCAAGCGCGCCTGGCATTCGGCAATCTCGGCCGAGCGCTCAGTGCGGCAGGTGCACGGCCTGAGCAAGTTTGCAAGATCACAATCTACATTGTCGATTATAAGCGCGATGAACACGTTCCGATCATCGAAGAAGCGCAGATTTCCCTGTTTGGAGATCACAAACCAGCGAATGTGGTGGTCGGGGTAGCGATAATGTCCCCAGGCTACCTCATAGAGGTCGACGCGATAGCGGTCATTGACGAGGCCGTCGGAAGATAGCGTCGCCACAATGCGGCCCGCGTCTATACTAGGTCCGAAGCTGCAGTCGACCCGGGCCGCTGCGCACTTTTGGGCGGCACGCAGATTTTGCCTGACCCCTGTCGTGTCCCAAAACCGCTGCGCACTTTTGGGCGACATCCTTTTTGGCTGACGCATGTCGTTATCCCAAAACCGCTACGCACTTTTGGGCGACATGCGTGAAGGCGGCAAAACTTGTCTTGTCCTGCCGACCATGATAGCGAACCCCCGATTTCAATCCGGTCAGCAATGCTGCCCAGGCAAAAGGACTAAGGCTCATGGCCAGCAATGATGATGCCGCGGCAGGCGCCGCCAACGGCAACGGCAACCAGGCACAGCCCTCGCTCAACGTGCTCGCCCAGTATGTGAAGGACCTGTCCTTCGAAAGCCCCGGCGCGCCGAACTCTCTGCGTGGCCGCGACAAGGCTCCGGGCATCGCCATCAATGTCAACGTCAACGCCAATCCGCTTTCGGACAAGCAGTTTGACGTCAACCTGACCTTGAACGCCAAGGCCTCCTTCGACCAGGAAGTGCTGTTCAACGTCGAATTGGTCTATGGCGGCGTCTTCGCCATCAGCGGCTTCCCGCAGGAGCACATGCTGCCGATCCTGTTCATCGAATGCCCACGGCTGCTCTTCCCCTTCGCCCGCCAGATCATCGCCGACGCGACCCGCAACGGCGGCTTCCCGCCGCTGATGCTCGACCCGATCGATTTCGCGCAGATGTTCCAGCAGCGCATCGCCGAGGATCAGGCGGCCTCCAAGGTCCAGGTGAGCTGAGAAAGACCCCTTAGGAAGTTACGAAAGCCCGGCCTCGCGCCGGGCTTTTTGTTGGAGAGGTTGGCGGGACAGCGAAGGATCGCTACTTGCCCGGTTGTCCGCTCAACCCACAGCCACCTTCAGCCACAGCGCCTTTTCGCCCAGCGTGCCGACAAGGCCGGCATGCGCCGCACGATCGGCCTCGGTGAGGCGCGGCGGCAGGGCGATCGGCCTTGCGCCGATCGAGATGTCGATGTCGGCCACCTCGCCGGCGCCATTCACCTGCACCGCCACGGCATCGAGGATAAGGGCTGCCTGCTTGCCGCCGATGAGCTCGATATAGACCTCGGCAAGCAATTCGGAGTCGAGCAACGCGCCGTGCTTGGTGCGGCGGGTGTTGTCGATGCCGTAGCGGCGGCAAAGCGCGTCCAGCGAGTTCGGGCCCATCGGATGCTTGCGGCGCGCGAGCGCCAGCGTGTCGACGATGCGGCCGGGATCGATGGCCGGATGGTCGAGCCGGCTGAATTCGAGGTTGAGGAAGCCGATATCGAAGGTGGCGTTGTGGGCGATCAGCTTGGCGCCGTCGGTGAAGGCCAGCCACTCCTCGACGATTTCGGCGAAGGTCGGCTTGCCGATCAGGTCGGCGGCGCTGATGCCGTGCACGGCCTGCGCCTCGGCGTGAATCGCGCGGCCCTGCGGATTGATGAATTTGTGGAAGGTTCGCCCTGTCGGAAAGCGGTTGACCAGCTCGACGCCGCCGAGCTCGATGATGCGGTCGTCGCGCAAATCGAGGCCGGTGGTTTCCGTATCGAAGATGATCTCACGCATTCGAATCAATCCACTCCAGGAAGCAGAATCCTACACCGGAACAAAATGGCAATGGGCAATGCTGACGGCCTGCCGTCAGGAGCCGGCTTTGCCGGACTTTTCCCCTGAGAGTTCGGCAATGATCGCCTCGACCGCCGCACGCGCGGTATCAAAACCCTTGCCGGTGTCGACGATGAAATCCGCCTGACGGCGCTTTTCCTCGTCTGGCACCTGCTTGGCCAGGATAGCGGCGAATTTCTTCTCGCTCATGCCGGGCCGCTCCAGCACGCGGCTGCGCTGGACCTCCGCCGGCGCGGTGACGACGACCACCTTGTCGACGCGGTCACGGCCGCCGGTCTCGAACAGCAGCGGGATGTCGAGCACGGCGATCGGCGCGCCGGCGGCACGGTGCCTGGCCAAAAACGCATCGGCGTCGGCGCGCACCAGCGGATGGATGATCGCTTCCAGTGTCTTCAGCGCGGCGGGATCGCCCAGCACTTTCTCGGCCAGCCTGGCGCGATCGACCGCGCCTGCTTTTGTCGTGCCGGGAAAGGCCGCTTCGACCAGAGGTGCCGCCTTGCCGGCATAGAGACGATGCACGGTTTCGTCCGAATCATGCACCGGCACGCCGGCATCAGTGAACATCTTCGCCGTGGTCGACTTGCCCATGCCGATCGATCCGGTGAGGCCGAGCACGATCATGGCTTTGCCTATCATCAATGGACTTCCATCAATGGGCTTGGATATCGGCAACGATCATGCGCCGCAATTCCGGCGTGACCTCCGGCCTTTTGCCGAACCAGCGCTCGAAGCCGGGCACCGCCTGGTGCAGCAGCATGCCCAGCCCATCGACCGTCTTCAGGCCACGCGCCCTGGCGGCTGCTAGCAGCGGCGTTTCCAGCGGCACATAGACGATGTCGGTGACGATGGCGTGGCCGGGCAGACCCGCCGGATCGGCAACGAGGCCCTCGTTGCCATGCATGCCGAGCGCGGTGGTGTTGATGAGCAGGCCGGCATCGGCAAGCAATTCGCCGACCGCGCCGGCGCCATGCGCGGACACTCCGGCCCCGAACCGATCGGCGAGTTCCTCGGCCCTCGCCAGGGTGCGGTTGACGATGCGGATGTCGCTAACGCCACGGTCCTTCAGCGCGTGGATGACCGCGCGGGACGCACCGCCCGCACCCAGCACCACAGCCGGGCCGTTTGCCGCCCAGCCCGGTGCATGGTCATCGAGATTGCCGGCAAAGCCGAGTCCGTCGGTGTTGCCGCCCCACAACCTGCCTTCTTCCAGCCAGAGCGTGTTGACCGCGCCGATCGCCTCGGCCGCCTCGTCGCGGCGCTCGACCAGGGCGAAGGCGGCTTCCTTGTGCGGGATGGTGACGTTGCCGCCGCGGTAGCCGTTCTCGCCCAGCGATTTCAGGAACGCCGCGAAATCCTCCGGCCGAACGTCGATCGCCCGGTAGCTGCCGTCGATGCCGTATTTCGCCAGCCAGTAGCCGTGGATCCTTGGCGAGCGCGAATGCGCGATCGGATGGCCGGTGACGAAGGCCTTTTTCTCAACCATCGATCGCTCCCAGCGCGCGCAGTTCCTTGAGCAGCGGCAACAGCGGCAGGCCGACGATCGTAAAATAGTCGCCCTCGATTTTCTCGAAGAGCTGGATGCCTTCGCCCTCGATCTGATAGGCGCCGACACTGGACAGCGCCTTGGCGCCGACCCGCGCCAGGTGCCGGCCGATGAAGGCCGGGTCGAGCTTGCGCATGGTCAGGCCGGCGACCCCGACATGACGCCACAGCACCTCGCCATCGCGGCAGAGCACGGCGGCGCTGTTCAGCTGATGGGTTTTACCCGACAAAGCCAGGAGATGCCTCCGCGCGCCTTCCATTTCGGCCGGCTTGTGGAAGATTTCGTCGCCCAGCGACAGCGTCTGGTCGCAGCCGAGCACCAATGCGCCCGGCCTGCGCTCGCTGACTTCGGTCGCCTTGGCCTCGGCGAGGATGGAAGCGACGTCTTCGGGAGATACGCCGCTATCCTGCAGGGGCGCCTCGAGTGCGCGCTCGTCGACTTCCGCCGGCACCGCCTCGATGTCGAGCCCGGCATTGACGAGCATCGCCTTGCGGAACGGGCTGCCCGAAGCGAGGATGATTGTCTCGGCCATATTCTGTCACGCCATCGCGTCCCGATTTACCGGGGCATGGGTTACCTGTTCTTGCCCCGCAGGGCAACGATGGCCGCCGCCGTTTCCTCGATCGAACGCCGGCTGACATCGATCATCGGCCAGCCATGCCTGGTGCAGAGCTGGCGCGCATAGGCGAGCTCCTCGTTGATCGCGGCGCGGTCGATATAGTCGGTCGGCACATAGGCGCTGGTGTTGCCGAGGATGCGGTTTTGCCTGACGTGCGATATGCGTTCGGCCGTGGCGACGAGGCCGACGATCAGCGGCGTCTTGGCGGCGATTAGGCTTTCGGGCAGCGGCACGCCGAGCACGATCGGGATGTTGGCGGTCTTGATGCCGCGGTTGGCGAGATAGATGCTGGTCGGCGTCTTCGAGGTGCGCGAAATGCCGATGAGCACGATATCGGCGTCGTCCATATTGGCCGGCAGCTGGCCGTCGTCATGCTCCATGGTAAAGTTGAGCGCATCGATGCGGCGGAAATACTCGGCGTCGAGCACATGCTGGGCGCCGACGCGGCGGCCGGCCGGCGTGCCGAGATAGGACTGGAAGACGGCAAGCACCGGCTCCAGCACCGAAACGCAAGGCAGACCCATGGCGGCGCAGCGCTCGTCGATGCTGCGCGCCAGCTTCTGGTCGACCACCGTATAGAGAATGATGCCCGGTTCCTCCTCGATATCCTCGAAGACCTTGGCGACCTGCTTTTCCGTGCGGATCAGCGGATAGATGTGCTCGATGGCGCGCGCATCCTTGTACTGCGCGGACGCCGCGCGGCCGGCCGCCAGCAGGGTCTCGCCGGTGGCGTCGGAAATCAGATGCAGATGGAAGAAGCTCTGGGGTTTGTTCACAAGGGTCGGTTCCGGGCTGTGGGCAGATGTGGACAAGGTTGGACAGAAAGATCGCGACGTCGAAGGCGACTGTATCAGATGGTACCTTGTCCACAATTCGCCCAGCTGTAGGCTTTGTCGGGACGCTGGGGACAAAACCGGGGATCAACTTTTCTTGGGCCGCGTCGTCCACAGCGCGGAATTCGGAACAAGGATGCCAAGCCGCTGACTCTAATCGCTGAATCCGGTTCTTCCCCAGATCCCTCCAATTTGCGAATGACGCCGCGCGACAATATGCTGACTGGCCTTTTCGAGCGACAGACGGGACAGGTCGCAACCACCACAACCAACAGACTCTTAGAATCAGAAGACTCTTTTAAAATAGATATTTGATTTAAGAGACCTGGCGCATGACCCCGAACCGAAGGCTCGGAAAGGATCATGCGTCAGATAAAGTGCTACAGCGTCCTTTGCGCGTCTTAGGACGCGCGGCGCTGTAGAGAGAGGGCGAGCACTGGATGGCTGGGAAACGGATCATGCTGGACGTCCTCAAGGGCAATGCGGTTTCGCCGCCGCCGCTCTGGATGATGCGTCAGGCAGGCCGCTATCTCCCGGAATACCGCGAGACCCGGAAGCGGGCCGGATCCTTTCTCGACCTCTGCTACGATCCCGACCTTGCCGTCGAAGTGACGCTGCAGCCGATCGAGCGCTTCGGCTTCGATGCCTCGATCCTGTTCTCCGACATTCTCGTCGTGCCCAATGCGCTGGGCCGGGAAGTCCGCTTCGAAGAGGGACATGGGCCGATCCTGAAGCCGATTGCGGCGGCCGAGATTTCAGCGCTCAACAGCGAAACGTTTCACGTGAATCTCGAACCGGTCTATGAGACCGTCCGACGGCTGCGCGCAAAGCTGCCCGATCAGACGACCCTCATCGGCTTTTGCGGCGCGCCCTGGACGGTCGCGACCTATATGATCGCCGGCCACGGCACGCCGGATCAGGGACCGGCGCGGCTCTTCGCCTATCGCGAACCGGAGGCCTTCGCACGGCTTCTGAAGATACTGGCCGACCACTCGGCCGCCTATCTCATCCGTCAGATCGAGGCCGGCGCCGATGTGGTGCAGATTTTCGACTCCTGGTCGGGCGTTCTCGATGAACCGTCCTTTGAGGCGTTTTGCGTCGAGCCCGTTGCCGAGATCGTGCGGCAGGTGAAGGCGGCGCACCCGGATATCCCGGTGATCGGGTTTCCGAAGGGCGCCGGCGAGCGCTATCGCGATTACAGGGAAAAGACGGGGATCACCGGTCTTGGCCTCGACTGGACCGTGCCGCTGTCGATGGCGAAGGAACTGCAGGGCGAAGGCGCGGTGCAGGGCAATCTCGATCCGCTTCGCCTGGTCGCCGGTGGCAAGGCGCTGGCCGACGGCGTCGATGCCATCCTTCGCATGCTGGGCGATGGGCCGCTGATCTTCAATCTCGGCCATGGCATCACGCCGGAAACGCCGGTGGCGCATGTCGAGGCCATGGTGAAAATGGTGAGGAGTCACCGATGACCGACACGACCAACGAGAACAGCGCCGGCCAGGCGATGAAGCGCATGGTGATCGGCATCGTCGTTCTCGTCGTGTTGACGGCGCTGCTCTATTTCGTGGCGCCCGACAGTTTCTATCCATGGGCGAAGGCAATCCACGTCGTTGCCGTCATCTCCTGGATGGCCGGCATGCTCTATCTGCCGCGGCTCTTCGTCTACCACGTCGATGCCGAGAAAGGCTCCGTGCAATCCGAGACCTTCAAGGTGATGGAGCGCCGGCTGCTGAGGGGGATCATCAATCCGGCGATGATCGTCACCTGGGTGTTCGGGCTTTGGCTGGCCTGGAAGGGTTTCGACTTTCAGGGCGGTTGGCTGCACGCCAAGATCGCGGCGGTGCTTCTGCTTTCGGGGCTTCACGGCTATCTCGCCGGCGCGGTGCGGAAATTTGCCGAGGACAAGAACGAAAAGCCTGCCAGGCACTGGCGGATCGTCAACGAGATCCCCACATTGCTCATGATCGTCATCGTCATCCTGGTCGTCGTGAAGCCGTTCTGAGGCTCGAACGACCCCGCAAAAGGCGGCTTGCTCTTTCAGGCGACCGACGATAAAAGACGGGTCTTCCTTCCCGTCATGCGCCGCCCCTTTCTCGCTTTCGGCCGCGCCCGGCATTTGTCGTATCCAGCCGATTTTTTCTCCCCAAAGCCTACCCAGAGTCCATCTAATGCAAGAAATGAAACTCGCAGAGTTCAAGAACAAAAAGCCGCCGGAGCTGATCGCTTATGCCGAATCGCTCGAGGTGGAGAACGCCAGCGTCATGCGGAAGCAGGAGCTGATGTTCGCGATCCTGAAGAAACTCGCCACCCAGGACGTCGAGATCATCGGCGAAGGCGTGGTCGAGGTACTGCAGGACGGTTTCGGCTTCCTGCGCTCGGCCAACGCCAATTACCTGCCAGGTCCCGACGACATCTATATCTCGCCGTCGCAAATCAGGCGTTTTTCGCTCAAGACCGGCGATACGGTCGAGGGACCGATCCGCAGCCCGAAAGAGGGCGAGCGTTACTTCGCGCTGCTCAAGGTCAATACCATCAATTTCGACGACCCGGAGAAGATCCGGCACAAGATCCACTTCGACAATCTGACGCCGCTCTACCCGACATCGCGGCTGAAGATGGAGGTCGACAATCCGACCAGCAAGGACATCTCACCCCGCGTGATCGACCTGGTCGCGCCGATCGGGAAGGGACAGCGCGCGTTGATCAACGCGCAGCCGCGTACCGGCAAGACGGTTCTCATGCAGAACATCGCCCACTCGATCACCGCCAACCATCCGGAATGCTACCTGATCGTGCTTCTGATCGACGAGCGCCCGGAGGAAGTGACCGACATGCAGCGCTCGGTGAAGGGCGAGGTGATCTCCTCGACCTTCGACGAGCCGGCGGCGCGCCATGTGCAGGTCGCCGAAATGGTGATCGAGAAAGCCAAGCGCCTGGTCGAACATGGCCGCGATGTCGTCATCCTGCTCGATTCGATCACGCGCCTCGGCCGCGCCTACAACACCGTGGTGCCGTCATCCGGCAAGGTGCTGACCGGCGGTGTCGACGCCAATGCGCTGCAGCGCCCGAAGCGCTTCTTCGGCGCCGCCCGTAATATCGAGGAAGGCGGCTCGCTCACCATCATCGCCACTGCGCTGATCGACACCGGCAGCCGCATGGACGAAGTCATCTTCGAAGAGTTCAAGGGCACCGGCAACTGTGAAATCCAGCTCGATCGCAAGGTGGCCGACAAGCGCATCTACCCGGCGATGGACATCCTCAAATCCGGTACCCGCAAGGAAGACCTTTTGGTGCCACGCGCGGACCTGCAGAAGATCTTCGTGCTGCGCCGGATTCTCGCGCCGATGGGAACGACCGACGCGATCGAGTTCCTCATCGACAAGCTCAAGCAAACCAAGACCAACGCCGACTTCTTCGATTCGATGAATACGTGATTGGCCTATCCTCGCCCTTGTGGGGAGGGTCGATCCGCGACGCGGAGCGGAGTGGGGGTTCATGGACTCTTTCGCGCGACCCCACCCCGGCTTACGATCTTCGCTTTGCTGCAATCGTAAGCCGATCCTTCCCACAACGGGGCGGGTGGGTGCTCTACCCCCGCCGCAACAGCTTCTCCAACTCACCTGGCTCCGTAACCGCCGGCAGGCACACTTGCCCGCTGCAGAACCAGGCGCCCGGCTTGTCCGTCGGCGGCAGCACGCCACCCGGTAGAAGCGGTTGATTCGCTTCCGTACCGATCGGCACGACAATGTCGACCCGGCGCGGATCGGGATATCGATTCGCGGCCGGAACGAGACCGGGAGACTCTGGCCTATCTATAATGACGAGCTTCAGCGGTTCGAGCGCCAGCGCGCAGGCGTTGACGATGCCGGCTTGGCTGTAGGCCTGTTGCGCGGCGCGACCCATGGCATGCTCGGCGGTCGTCCAGGCCTTTTCCCAAAACTCGGGATCGCCGGTGAGCGAAGCGAGCCGCACCAACGCTTCGACGATCTGGCTGGTGGCCGAAGGGATCGCCTCGTCGACGTCACCGCGGATGCGGATCAGCACGTCGGCGCTGTCGGATGCCGTCAGATAATAGCCGGATTTTTCGCTGTCCTGATGCCAGCGGTCGAGCTCGGCGATGAACCGTCGGGCGCGGCCCGAGTAGGCCACATCTCCGGTCGCCTCGAACAGCGCGATCGCGGCATTGGTCATGGCGGCATAGTCGTTCGACAACGCCGGAAAGAGTTTTTTCTCACCCAGCATCGAATGCGGCAGGCGGCCATCCCGGCTGGCATCGACGATATGGGCAAAGGCTTTGGCCGCTGCCTCGATCCAATCAGGCTGGGCGAGAGCGCGTCCGGCTTCCGCCAGTGCTGCGATCGTCAGGCCGTTCCAATCGGTGAGTGCCTTGCCGTCGCGGCCCGGCCTGACCCGCTTTTCACGCACTGTCAGCAGTTTCGCTTTCAGCGGCGCAAGCTCGGCGTAGTCGGCGACGCCTTGGCGCTGCTGTGGTTCGCTCTGGCGGATGATCGGCTTGCCTTCCCAGCCATGCGGGGCGGCCAGCTCGAAATATCGGAAGAACGCGGCCGAATCGCCGTCGAGCGCGGCTTCGACCTCGTCCTTGCTCCAAGTGTAGAAGAGCCCCTCCTCGCCGTCGCTGTCGGCATCGAGGCTGGCGGCGAAGGCGTCACCATCGACTCGCATCTCGCGCAGCAGCCAGGCGACGGTCTCTTCGATTCGTATCCGGAACAAGTCGTTGCCGGTAGCGGCATAGGCCCAGTTGCACATGCGGATGAGCTGGGCGTTGTCGTAAAGCATCTTCTCGAAATGCGGCACAAGCCATTCGGCGTCGGTCGAATAGCGGCTGAGGCCGCCGCCGACGTGGTCATAGATGCCGCCGGCAAGCATCTTTTCCAGACTGAGCAGCACTGCGTCGCGATGCGCGGTCTGGCCGTCGCGCAGCCAGGACAGCCAGAGACTATGCATGAAGGGCGCGTTGGGGAATTTCGGCGCGCCGCGCAAGCCGCCGAGGTCGCGATCGATCATGCTGTCGATACGGTTGCTGAGATCGGTAAGCGTGTCGCGGTCGAGCACCGCCTTGCCTTGCGCACCGGCCAGCCGTTGCTCGACATGGGCCGTCAGACCGTCCGCGCTTTCGGCGAGGCTTTGCTGCTTTTCGCGCCAGGCCTTGTCGACCGCTTCCAGCACCTGGACGAAGCCCGGCCGGCCATAGCGCGCCTCGCGTGGAAAATAGGTGCCGCCCCAGAAAGGCTTGCCGTCGGGCGTGAGGAACATGGTTAGCGGCCAGCCGCCCTGCTCGCCCATGGCATGCAGCGCCGCCATATAGATCTGGTCGATGTCCGGGCGCTCCTCGCGATCGACCTTGATATTGACGAAGAGCCGGTTCATGACGGCGGCAGCGGCGTCGTTCTCGAAGCTTTCATGCGCCATGACATGGCACCAGTGGCAGGCGGCATAGCCGATGGAGAGCAGGATCGGCCGTCCGAGTTCCTTGGCTTCGGCAAGGGCGTCCGGCGACCAGCCCCGCCAGTGCACGGGATTGTCGCTGTGCTGCTGCAGATAGGGGCTCGCCTCTTCGGCAAGCAGGTTTCGCGCGGGCAAGGTCACGATGGGCGGCTCGGCTTGGTTGATGAGCAATGCAATTCCGCGAAAGCTGCGGCTTCCGTGCGGAACGGCACCTGAAAGAAGATACCTAGGGTGGTTCGGCGGGTCGGGCAAATGGTAACTTCGAAGGATTCGATCGTGGCGCTGTCGAGCGGCCGGCTGCCCGCCGGCATTGCCGTGATCCGTATTTCCGGCCCGAAGACTCGATTCGTGGTCGAAACGATCGCCGGCGGCACGGTTAAGGATCGGTTTACCACGTTGCGCAAGCTGAAGGCGCCCGACGGCTCGGTCATCGATCAAGGCCTTGTCCTGTTCTTTCCGAGGCCCGGCAGCTTCACCGGCGAGGACGTTGCCGAGTTCCATGTCCACGGCAGCCGCGCCGTCGCTGCGAAAATGCTGGAAACGATCACCGGCTTCGAAGGTGTCAGACATGCCGAGCCCGGCGAATTCACCCGGCGCGCTTTCCTTAACGGGAAACTCGATCTGGTCGAGACGGAAGCATTGGCTGACCTCGTCAATGCCGAGACTGAAGCCCAGCGCCGCTTCGCCGTGCGCAATGCCGAAGGGGCGCAAAGCGCGCTCTATTCGGGATGGCGCCGGCGGCTGATCCATGCGCGGGCCATGATCGAGGCCGAGATCGACTTCGCCGATGAAGAGGACGTGCCGGGCTCCGTGTCCGACGCGGTTTGGGCCGACGTAGCGGCGATGATCGCGGAGATCGAACGGCACATCCAGGGTTTCAAGGCCGCCGAGATCATCCGCGACGGTTTTGAGGTCGTCATCCTCGGCGCGCCGAATGCCGGAAAATCCAGCCTGTTCAACGCGCTCGCCCGGCGTGAGGCGGCGATCGTCACCGACGAGCCGGGCACCACGCGCGACCTGCTTGAGGTGGTCCTGGATCTCAACGGGATGCGGGTGCGGATCGTGGATACGGCAGGCTTGCGAGAATCCGCCGGCAAGGTGGAGACGATCGGCATCGAACGGGCGCGCGCCAAGGCGGGCGGCGCCGACCTTGTCCTGCTGCTCGAGGACATGATCGATCCGCAGCCCGTGGGCGAGGTTCCGACAGGCGTTCCGTTGCTGAAGATCGGCACGAAGGCCGATATCGAGGGCGCGCGCAAAGGGATCTATGACATGGTCATTTCCTCCAGGGACGGTTCCGGGCTTTCCGGCCTTCTGGATGAAATTGCGCGGCGCGCGGCTGCTGCCATCGGAGACGCCGGCGATGTCCTGCCGTCCAGGCTGCGCCATGTCGAGTTGCTGAAGGAATCGAAGGATTTTCTCATCGCAGCCGCTTCGGGATCGAGACAGGAGTTGCGCGCGGAGGAACTGCGGCTGGCAACCGATCGGCTCGGGCGGATCGTCGGCGCGGTCGATGTCGAGGACATGCTCGACGTCATCTTTTCGCAGTTCTGCATCGGTAAGTGATTCACGTGAAACACGGAACAGGACACGGCATGGCTGATTCACGTGAAACACCGGCGCGATGTGTCGGACATGTGTTTCACGTGAAACGAGTCCGGCCTTCGTCCTTGACAGCGAAGGCCGCCGGGGACATGTGTCGGGCAATCTCTGAAACCGGATTCTCGAAATGACCAATCACTATGATGTGGTGGTGGTAGGCGGTGGCCATGCCGGCTGCGAAGCGGCCAGTGCCGCCGCGCGCGCCGGGGCCAGGACGGCACTGGTGACGCTGCGTTTCGACACGATCGGCGTCATGTCCTGCAACCCGGCGATCGGCGGTCTCGGCAAGGGACATCTCGTGCGCGAGATCGACGCCATGGACGGGCTGATGGGGCGCATCGCCGATGCCGCGGGCATCCAGTTCCGTTTGCTCAACCGTCGCAAGGGCCCCGCCGTGCGCGGACCGCGCACCCAGGCCGACCGCAAGCTCTATCGCCTCGCCATGCAAACCGCGATTTGTGAGCAGGCCGATCTCGACGTGGTCGAAGGCGAGGTGCTCGATCTCGAGATTGAAGACGGGCAGGTTGTTGCCGTGCTGGTTTCGGGCGATAGGCGCCTCGCCTGCGGCGCCGTGGTGCTGACCACCGGCACTTTCCTGCGTGGGCTGATCCATATCGGCGAGAAGAAGATCGTCGCTGGCCGCATGAACGAGCAGGCGAGCGTGGGTTTGTCGGCGACTATGAGCCGCGCGGGCTTCAAGCTTGGACGGCTCAAGACGGGCACGCCCCCTCGCCTCGACGGCCGCACCATTGACTGGGCGGCGCTGGAGAGCCAGGCGGCGGACGAGGATCCGGTGCCCTTCTCACTGATGACCGACCGAATCGCCAACCCGCAGATACATTGCGGTATCACGCGCACCTCGACGGCGACGCATGAGTTGATTCGCCTCAATCTTGGCCGTTCAGCGATGTATTCCGGCTCGATCGAAGGTGTCGGCCCGCGCTACTGTCCTTCGATCGAGGACAAGATCGTCAAGTTCGGCGATCGCGAAGGCCACCAGATCTTCCTCGAGCCGGAAGGCCTCGACGACGACACCGTCTATCCGAACGGCATCTCGACCTCGCTGCCGGAAGACGTGCAACTCGACATTCTGAAGACGATCCCCGGGCTGGAAAAGGCGACGATGCTGCAGCCGGGTTATGCGATCGAATACGACCACGTCGACCCGCGCGAGCTCAAGACGACGCTGGAGGCTAAGCGTGTCGGGGGCCTGTTCCTGGCCGGGCAGATCAACGGCACGACCGGGTACGAAGAGGCCGGCGCGCAGGGTCTGCTCGCGGGGGTCAACGCTGCGCGCAAGGCATCGGGAGGCGATCCGGTCCTGCTCAGCCGCACCGAAGCCTATATGGGCGTGATGGTCGACGATCTGACCAGCCGCGGCATCGCCGAGCCTTATCGCATGTTCACCTCGCGGGCCGAGTTCCGGCTTTCGCTGCGCGCCGACAATGCCGACGAGCGGTTGACGCCGCTGGCCGACCGGCTAGGGATCGCCTCGTCGGAGCGCATGCAGCGATTCGATGAGATGGCGAGCAAGCTCGACCATGCCCGCGCTCTGGCAAAGGCGATCACCTTTACGCCGAACGAAGCGGCGCGGCACGGGCTGGAGATCAACAAGGATGGGGTGCGTCGCTCGGCCTACGATCTGCTGGCGCATCCGGGCGTCGACATTGCCTGGCTGACCCGTGTCGAGCCTCGTTTCACCGAGCTTGGCGCCAAGACGGCGGAACGGCTCGAGACGGAAGCGAAATATTCCGTCTATCTTGAACGTCAGCAGACCGATGTCGCGCAAATAAGGCATGAGGAGTCGCGGCTTATTCCTGAGAGCATCGACTTCTCCGAAGTGCCTGGCCTCTCCAACGAGCTGAAGCAGAAGATGAAGATGCGTCAGCCGCGCTCGATCGCCGATGCGCAGCGCATGGAAGGCATGACGCCGGCGGCGCTCGCGATCATCGTCGCCCATGTCCGCAATGCCGAGCTCGCTGCGCGAAGGTCGGTGGCGTGAGCGCCGATCGCTTGGGCGCTGATGGTTGGGGCGCCGATGGCTGGGAAGACCTGCGGAAGGCGGCGGGGCCGGTTTCACGTGAAACATTCGAGCGGCTGCAGGCCTTCGAACGGCTCTTCCAGAAATGGAACCGCAGCATCAATCTGGCGGCGCCGTCGACGCTGGACGATGTCTGGCGTCGCCACATCCTGGATAGCGCCCAGCTTGCCCGAATCGCACCCGCGGCAATGCGCTGGGTCGATCTCGGCTCCGGCGGCGGCTTTCCCGGACTGGTGCTGGCCTTCCTGCTTGTTGAGCGCCCGGCCGCCTCGATCGACCTCGTCGAGAGCAACCGCAAGAAGGCCTCGTTCCTGCAATCGGTCATCGGCCAGTTCGATCTGCCGGCGCGTGTCCTCGCGCGACGGATCGATGACAGCTATCCTCTTGTTTCTGCGCCGGAAATCGTGACGGCGCGGGCACTGGCGGCGCTTCCGGACCTGCTCGATCTGTCCGCGCCCTGGCTGAGCAAAGGGGCGCGCGGGCTTTTCCACAAAGGCCGGGATTACCGCGCCGAAGTGGAAGAAAGCGCTCACCGCTGGGCCTTCGATCTGGTAGAACATCCGAGCATGACCGACGCTCATGGCGTCGTCCTGGAAATCACCGATCTGCGCCCGGCGACCCGCAATGAATTACTGGCATAAACCCATGAAAACTGGACCGCGTATCATCACAGTCGCCAACCAGAAGGGCGGCGTCGGCAAGACGACGACGGCCATCAACCTGGCCACGGCGCTGGCCGCGATCGGCGAGCGCGTGCTGATCGTCGACCTCGATCCGCAGGGCAATGCCAGCACCGGGCTGGGCATCGACCGCAAGGACCGCACCGTCTCGTCTTACGATGTGCTGACCGGCGAGCTGGGGCTGGAAGCGGCCGCGGTGCCGACCGCGGTGCCGGGCTTGTCCATCGTTCCCTCGACGCTCGACCTGCTCGGCATCGAGATGGAGATCGCCTCGGCACCCGATCGCGTGCTCAGGCTGCGCAACGCGCTGCGCGCCGCCGCCGAACGCGCGGCGCCGTTCGGCTATGTGCTGATCGATTGCCCGCCTTCGCTCAACCTTTTGACTTTGAATTCAATGGCGGCGGCCGATTCCGTTCTCGTTCCGCTGCAATGCGAGTTCTTCGCGCTTGAAGGTCTCAGCCAATTGCTCGAAACGGTCGAGCAGGTGCGCCGTACCATCAATCCGGATCTCACCATCCAAGGCATCGTGCTCACCATGTATGACGGCCGCAACAACCTCGCCAACCAGGTGGTGCAGGATGTGCGCACCCATATGGGCGACAAGGTCTACGAGACCATCATACCGCGCAATGTGCGCGTTTCCGAAGCGCCCTCCTACGGCAAGCCGGCGATCCTCTACGATCTCAAATGCTCGGGCAGCCAAGCCTATCTGCAGCTCGCTTCCGAGGTGATCCGCCGCGAGCGCAAGCTGCGCGCGGCCTGAGCGGCGCGACAGGCCGAATTCCATTAACGAGTAGCCGATTCGATTCCGTAACGATCTGGACAGAGTAATGAGCGAAGACCAATCGAGAAAAAGACTGGGCCGTGGCCTTGCGGCGTTGATCGGCGAGATCGATCGTCCGGCGGCGCCGGAAAAGCCGAGCGCGGTCGCGGCGGACGGCAAGGTGCCGATCGAGTTCGTCAGCCCGAACCCGAAAAACCCGCGCCGGTATTTCGGCGACGCCGAGCTCACCGACCTTGCGCAATCGATCCGCGAACATGGCGTCGTGCAGCCGGTGGTGGCGCGGCCCTCGCCCTCACAGCCCGGCCGCTACGAAATCATTGCCGGCGAGCGGCGCTGGCGCGCGGCGCAGCGCGCCGGCTTGACCGAGATCCCGCTCATCGTGCGCGACGTCAACGATCGCACCGCGCTGGAGCTGGCGATCATCGAGAACGTGCAGCGCGCCGACCTCAATCCGGTCGAAGAAGCGCAAGGCTATCAGCAGCTGATTGACGAGCATGGCTATACGCAAGCCGATCTCGGCCAGGTGATCGGCAAGAGCCGCAGCCACGTCGCCAACACGCTCAGGCTGCTCAAGCTGCCCAACGTCATCCGCGACATGCTGGTCGACGGCGATTTGTCGGCCGGCCATGCCCGCACGCTGGTCACCGCCGAGGATCCGGCCGGGCTCGCCAAGCGCATCGTCAAGGAGGGCCTGTCGGTGCGCCAGGCCGAGGCGCTGGCGCAGATGCCCGCCGGACCGACGCCGGCCAAGACCAAGTCCGCGGCGAGCGCGCCGGAGAAGGATCCCGATACGCTGGCGCTGGAAAAGCTGATGACCGACACGATCGGCATGATCGTGAGCATCGAGCACAAGGGCAAGGGCGGCACGCTACGGGTCAATTACCGGACGCTGGACCAGCTCGACGAGCTCTGCCGGCGGTTGAAGGACGAGCGCTAAGTTTCTGATGCGCCACGATTTAGCCGGCTAATAAAGGTCTGGCTTAAGGTTAAGTTTCAAGCCTGATATATTGGTGATAGACGTAAGGGCAGACGCTACGCCGGCCCTTTTCGTTGGCGATGGCGATTGGCGAAAGCCGAGGCGACGGCTGATCTCCCCCTCGAGCGGGAGATGGCCGGCAGGCCAGAGGGCGTCGTTCCGCGTAGATCGCCAACGTTATCGGTCGTGCCGGAAGGCGCTGGCGCTCCACGAGCGGCGACCCCCTCTGTCGCCTTCGGCGACATCTCCCCCCTCAAGGGGGAGATTACCCTCGCTGCGCCAGCCTCGCGCTTTCCACCGCGATGCCGAGCAGCGCCTGACGGGCCAGCGCCTCCGACAAATCGGGCCGTTTGCGGGTCTGCAGCACTGCCGTCTGCAGCCGGTTCAGCGCGCGGCCGAGGGCTTCGCTGTTCCAGCGCTCGAGCGTCTTTTCCACCAGCTTGCGGCGTGAGAAGAAGACCGGCGGTCGTGCTCCGGCAACGACCGAGGCCGCGTTGCGGCCGCCGGTGTCCATCTGGCCGCGCATCACCTGGATCGCCTGCAATTGCCGCATCGCCGAGGACAGCACCAGGAAGGGATGACCGCCCGACTGGCAGTGGCGGGTGAATGCAATGTCGAAGTCGCCGACCTTGCCGTCGAGCACGGCGTCGACCGCGGCGTCGAAAGAGACGCCGGAGACATCGCCGGACATCGCATTGACGTCGTCGAGGTCGATCTCCTTGCGACCGTGGGCGTAAAGCACCAGCTTCTCGATCTCGCCGCGCGAGGCTAGCCGGTCGCCGCCGAGATTGCGGCGCAGCGCCTGGCGGGCTTCGAGCGTCATCGACATGCCGGCCTTGCGCAATTCGTCGTCGATCACCGAGTCGAGATCGCGGACCTCGTCGGCATAGCAGGGCAAGGCAATTGCGTTGCCGGCGGCCTCGACGATAGCCCTCAAGCCCGTGCCCTTCTTCAGGTCGCCGGCTTCAATGAGAATGATCGCATCCCGCGCCGGCTCGGTCGTCAGCGCCTTGATGTCGTCGGCCAGCGCCTTCTGGCCGCTGGCGTTGCGCACCCAAAGCAGCCGGCGGTCGGAAAACATCGGCACGGTGCGGGCCTCGTCGAGCAGCCGGCCCTCGTCGCGATCGACTTCCGCGCCATCCAGCTTGACCACCGAGAACGGGTCGTCGAGCGTCAGGCCGGTCTTGGTGGCGAAGGTCTTGGCCCGCTCGGCGACCAGGCCGCGGTCGGGGCCGTAGAGCAGGACGATTGCCATGGCCGGGTCCGGCCGCGCCAGCCACGAATCGACCTCATATCCTTTCTTCTGTGCCATGCGGGTGAGTTAGCACGGCGGGGAGGGTGCGGTGAACCAGAGTTTCGGCAACTTGCGACGGCCCATCTGGTTCACGCCGGGCGATTGCTTCGATGTCGGATGATTCATGGTTGAGCGCCGGCGCCGCACCGGCGTCGACAGTTTTGCCGGAGCTTCTGTAATTGCGCATTTGCCGGCTCTTGCGCCTAAACCGTTCCTGTCATTCGCCAAATTGCGCGGCGGGCGAAAACATCGACAAGAAATTTCGCCGCCATATCTGCATCTTGTCGCCCATGCGCCGCATCGGCTCCACAAGGCTGATGACCGGGGGACCGCCGCCATCTCGCCCGATGAAATGGCGCCGCGGATGTGCAAGTATCGCATCGGCAACATTGGAGGACGAAGGTCATGGCCGATGCTGGAATGTTGCGCTTTCACGTGCCCGAGCCCGAGGTTCGGCCCGGCGGCACGCCCGACTTCTCGAATGTGACCATTCCCAAGGCGGGCTCTGTGCCGCGCCCGGAGATCGACGTCGATCCGCGCACGATCCGCGACATGGCCTTCTCCATCATCCGGGTGCTCAACCGTGCCGGCGAGGCCGTCGGTCCATGGGCCGGGCTGCTCACCGACGAGGAGCTGCTCGAAGGCCTGCGCAATATGATGCGGCTCAGGACCTTCGACGCGCGCATGCAGATGGCGCAGCGCCAGGGCAAGACCTCCTTCTACATGCAGCATCTCGGCGAGGAGGCGGTGAGTTCAGCCTTCCGCAAGGCGCTCAAGCCGGGCGACATGAATTTCCCGACCTATCGGCAAGCCGGCCTGCTGATTGCCGACGGCTACCCGATGGTCACGATGATGAACCAGATCTATTCCAACGAGGCCGATCCGCTGAAGGGCCGGCAACTGCCGATCATGTACTCCTCGAAGGAGCACGGCTTCTTCTCGATCTCCGGCAATCTGGCGACGCAATACATCCAGGCGGTCGGCTGGGCGATGGCCTCGGCGATCTCGAACGATTCGCGCATCGCTGCGGCCTGGATCGGCGACGGCTCGACGGCCGAGTCCGATTTCCACTCGGCGCTGGTCTTCGCCTCGACCTACAAGGCGCCGGTCATCCTCAACGTCGTCAACAACCAGTGGGCGATCTCGACTTTTCAAGGGATCGCGCGCGGCGGCTCCGGCACCTTCGCGGCACGCGGCCTCGGCTTCGGCATCCCGGCGCTGCGCGTCGACGGCAACGACTATCTGGCCGTCCATGCGGTGGCCAAGTGGGCGGCGGAGCGGGCGCGGAAGAATCTCGGGCCGACGCTGGTCGAATATGTCACCTACCGCGCCGGCGCGCATTCGAGCTCGGACGATCCGTCCGCCTATCGGCCGAAGGCAGAGTCCGATGCCTGGCCGCTCGGCGACCCGATCATCCGGCTGAAGAACCATCTCATCCACAGGAAAGTCTGGTCGGAGGAGCGCCACACCCAGGCGGAGGCGGAGATCCTGGAGACGGTGATCGCGGCGCAGAAGGAGGCCGAGAGCCACGGCACACTGCATGCCGGCGGCAAGCCGTCGACGCGCGACATGTTCGAGGGCGTCTATGCGGAGATGCCGCCGCATCTCAGGCGCCAGCGCCAGCAGGCGGGGGTCTGACCATGCCGAGACGGACCATGATCGAGGCGATCCGCGATGCCATGGATGTCTCCATGGCGCGCGACGAACGCGTCATCGTCTATGGCGAGGATGTCGGCTTCTTCGGCGGCGTCTTCCGCTGCACGCAAGGCCTGCAGGCCAAATACGGCAAGAGCCGCTGCTTCGATGCGCCGATCAGCGAATCCGGCATCGTCGGCTCGGCCATCGGCATGGCGGCCTATGGGCTGAGGCCCTGCGTCGAGGTGCAGTTCGCCGACTATGTCTACCCGGCTTACGACCAGATCGTCTCCGAGGCGGCGCGGCTGCGCTATCGATCGAACGGCGACTTCACCTGTCCGATCGTCGTCAGGATGCCGACCGGCGGCGGCATTTTCGGCGGGCAGACGCACAGCCAGAGCCCGGAAGCACTGTTCACGCATGTCTCCGGGCTGAAGACGGTGGTGCCGTCCAACCCGCATGACGCCAAGGGGCTGTTGATCGCGGCGATCGAGGATCCCGATCCGGTGATCTTCCTGGAGCCCAAGCGGCTCTACAACGGCCCGTTCGACGGCCATCACGACAAGCCGGTTACGCCTTGGTCGAAGCACGAGCTCGGCGAGGTGGCGGACGGCCATTACACCATCCCGCTCGGCAAGGCGGCGATCCGACGGCCGGGCTCGGCCGTCACCGTGCTCGCTTACGGCACCATGGTGTATGTCGCGGAGGCCGCGGCCGAGGAGACCGGCATCGATGCCGAGATCATCGATCTGAGGACACTTTTGCCGCTCGATCTCGACACGATCGTCGCGTCGGTGAAGAAGACCGGCCGCTGCGTCGTCGTGCACGAGGCGACGCTCACCTCCGGCTTCGGCGCCGAGCTGGTCGCGCTGGTGCAGGAAAACTGCTTCTACCAGCTGGAAGCCCCGGTGGCGCGGGTCGCCGGCTGGGACACGCCCTATCCGCACGCGCAGGAGTGGGAGTATTTCCCCGGCCCGGCGCGGGTCGGGCGCGCCCTCGTCGAGACCATGGAAGCCTGAGGAGCCTGACGATGGGCGAATATGTGATCAAGCTTCCCGATGTCGGCGAAGGCGTCGCCGAGGCCGAGCTTGTCGAGTGGCACGTCAAGATCGGCGACCTGGTGCGCGAGGACGCGGTGCTGGCGGCCGTCATGACCGACAAGGCGACGGTGGAGATTCCGTCGCCGGTGGATGGCGAGATCCTTTGGCTCGGCGCCGAGATCGGCGACACGGTGGCGATCGGCTCGCCGATCGTGCGGCTGAAGGTAGCCGGAGAGGGCAATGTCGTGGCGGGTGCGAAATCGCCGGAGGTCACGGCGGCACCCACCCCCAACCCCTCCCCGCAAGGGGGAGGGGGACGAGCCTCGGCCACTGAAGCCGGTGTCAAACCGGTCGCAGTTTCACCCAAAAAAGTACCCGTGGCGAAGGGCGAGCCGGCGCCGCAATCCCCCTCCCTCTTGGCGGGAGGGGTTAGGGATGGTGGTGCTGCGCCGCGGGCGGAAGGCGAGAAACCTTTGGCCTCACCTGCCGTCCGGCTGCGCGCCAAGGAAGCCGGCATCGACCTTCGCCAGGTTCCGGGCAGCGGCCCGGCCGGGCGCATCAGCCATGAGGATATCGACGCTTTCCTGGCACGCGGGCCGCAGCTTGCCCGTGCCACCGGCCTTGCGCGCAAGGAGGGCGTCGAGGACATCAAGGTGGTCGGCCTGCGGCGCAAGATCGCCGAAAAAATGTCGCTCGCCAAATCGCGCATCCCGCATATCACCTATGTCGAGGAGATCGACGTCACGGCGCTCGAGGAGCTGCGCGCCGCGCTCAACAAGGAGAAGCGGCAGGATCGACCGAAGCTGACGCTGCTTCCCTTCCTGATGCGGGCGATGGTCAAGGCGATCGCCGACCAGCCGAATCTCAATGCGCTGTTCGACGACGAGGCAGGCGTCATCCACCAGCATGAGGGCATCCATATCGGCATCGCCGCGCAGACGCCCACCGGGCTCGTGGTACCGGTGGTCAAGCATGCCGAGGCCCGCGACATCTGGGATAGCGCTGCCGAGGTCAACCGGCTTGCCGAGGCGGCCAAGTCCGGCACGGCGACACGCGAGGAGCTCTCGGGATCGACCATCACCATCACCTCGCTCGGCGCCATGGGCGGCGTGGCGACGACGCCGGTCATCAACTATCCGGAAGTGGCGATTGTCGGCGTCAACAAGATGATGGTGCGGCCGGTATGGGACGGCACGCAATTCATTCCACGCAAGATGATGAACCTGTCGTCCAGCTTCGACCATCGCGTCATCGACGGCTGGGATGCCGCCGTCTTCGTCCAGCGCATCAAGGCGCTGCTGGAGACGCCGGCGCTGATCTTCGTGGATTGATCGGGATGGGAGGAGGAGTTGCCTCTTTGACTCAATCCGAAAGAGGCCGTCGCCGATCCCCGGCAACCGGCCAGCAGTCGCAAATTGCCAACGTCTGCGGTTGGCAGCAGACTTCCATGCCTTCGTCATCCTCGGGCTTGACCCGAGGATCCATGCCGTGCCCGACGTCGAAGGGCGCGGCGGAGCAGAATTCTGGACCGTTGCAACGCCTTCGCGTCACGGCATGGATCCTGGGGTCTGCACGCGTCGCTGCGCTCCTTGCTCCGCCCCAGGATGACGAGGTTCGGGAGGGCTCGGCCAATCGCCAAGGTCTGCGACTGAATTCCCGACGTCTATCGTCGCAGGCTGCCTGCCCGCCGAAATCCCCGTGCTCAGTAACGAGGACCCCATGAAAGAAATCTCCTGCAAGCTGCTCGTCATCGGCGCCGGCCCCGGCGGCTATGTCTGCGCCATCCGCGCCGGCCAGCTCGGCGTCGACACGGTGATCGTCGAGTTCGGCAAGCCGGGCGGCACCTGCCTCAATGTCGGCTGCATCCCATCCAAGGCGCTCATCCACGCGGCGGAGGAGTTCGAGAAGATCGCGCATATGGCTGGCGGCAAGAGCCCGCTCGGTATCGCGCTCGCCCCGCCGACGCTCGACCTGGTCAAGACCATCGCCTGGAAAGACGGAATCGTTAGCCGGCTGAACAGTGGCGTCGCCGGCCTGCTCAAGAAGGCGAAAGTTAAAACCGTTCATGGCTGGGCGACGTTCCGGGACGGCAAGACCGTCGAGGTCGAGACCGAGACCGGGACGCAGGTGATCCGCGCCGAGACGGTCGTAATCGCCACCGGCTCGGCCGCGGTCGAATTGCCGTTTCTGCCTTTCGGCGGTCCGGTCATCTCGTCCACCGAAGCGCTGGCGCTGAACGAGGTGCCGAAGACGCTTGCCGTGGTCGGTGGCGGCTATATCGGGCTGGAGCTCGGCATGGCCTTCGCCAAGATGGGCGCCAAGGTCACCGTGGTCGAGGCCCTGCCACGCGTGCTGGCGCAATATGACGCGGAACTGACGCGGCCGGTTCTGAAGCGGCTCGGCGAGCTCGGAGTCGAGGTCGTAACCGGCGCCAAGGCCAAGGGGCTGTCGACCAAGGGTGACGCACTGCTGGTCGAGATGGCCGACGGGAAGAACGCCAAGGTCGCCGCCGACAGGATTCTGGTCACCGTCGGCCGCAAGCCGCTCACCGAGGGCTGGGGGCTGGAGCAGATCGATGTCGACATGGCGGGAAAATTCATCCGGATCGACGACCAGTGCCGTACCTCCATGCGCGGCATCCACGCCATCGGCGACGTCACCGGTGAGCCGATGCTGGCGCATCGCGCCATGGCGCAGGGCGAGATGGTGGCCGAGATGGTCGCCGGCCACAAACGAAGCTGGGACAAGCGCGCCATCCCGGCGATCTGCTTCACCGATCCGGAGCTGGTCACTGCCGGCCTGTCACCGGAAGAGGCGAAGGCCTTGGGCGGCGAGATCAAGATCGGGCAGTTTCCCTTCGCCGCCAACGGCCGCGCCATGACGAAGCAAGGCGAGGACGGGTTCGTGCGTGTCGTCGCACGCGCCGACAATCATCTGGTGCTTGGCATCCAGGCGGTCGGGCAGGGTGCGTCGGAACTGTCGGCGGCGTTTGGCCTGGCGCTCGAAATGGGCGCGCGGCTGGAGGACATCGCCGGCACCATCCATGCGCACCCGACGCAGGGCGAAGGTTTCCAGGAAGCGGCGCTCAAGGCGCTGGGGCACGCGCTGCATATTTGAGCTCCCCCTTCTCCCCTTGTGGGAGAAGGTGTCGCCGAAGGCGACGGATGAGGGGTGTTCCAGGGGGGTGAGACGCTGGCGTTCCCTGGAGCACCCCTCATCCGTCTCGGCGCTACGCGCCGATCCACCTTCTCCCACAAGGGGAGAAGGAGAGGGAGAAGCTCAGCTCGCCAGCCGGCTCACCATCTCGTGCTGCGCATAGGCGCGGCCGAAGCGGTTGGCGAGGAACGCGTCGAGCGCGATGTCCTCCTGGCGGACGAAGCCCTTCGCCGGCAGCGAGCCGTCGGCCAGCATGTCGAGCACGGCGCAGATGCCGGAGGCGGTGGTGATCTGGATGGCGCTGCGCACGACATTGCCGACGCGGTGCGAATAGATCTTGTTGGCGTAGGTTTCCTGCAGCAGGCGGCCGTTCTTGCGCCCCGAGACGGTGACGAAGACGATGACCACATCCTGCAGCGTCGCCGGAAGCGCGCTTTCAAAGATGTCCTTCAGCACGTCGCGGCGATGGCGCAGCCCGAGGTCGTTGAGCAGCGCCTTCATGATCGCGGCGTGGCCGGGATAGCGGATGGTGCGGTAGTTCAGCGTGCGCACCTTACCTTTGAGCGTCTCGGCCAAGGTGCCGAGCCCGCCCGAGGTGTTGAAGGCCTCATAGGTGACGCCGTCGAGCGAGAACTCCTCGCGCTCCTCCAGCGGCGGCACCTCGATCAGCTCGCCCTCGACGATCGCCTCGCAGGGCTCGCAATATTCGTTGATGACGCCGTCCGTGCTCCAGGTGAGGTTGTAGTTCAGCGCGTTCGACGGATATTGCGGCAGCGCGCCGACGCGCATGCGCACGCTTTCCAGCGTGTCGAACCGGCTGGCGAGATCGTTGGCGACGATCGAGATGAAGCCCGGCGCCAGGCCGCATTGCGGGATGAAGGCGCTTTTGGCCTCGCGCGCCAGCTCCTTCACCCGCCGGGTCGACACGACGTCCTCGGTGAGGTCGAGATAGTGCACGCCGGTCGCGGCCGCGGCCTCCGCGATGCGCGTGGTGAGGTGGAAGGGTGCTGCGCTCAGCACCGCGAACTTGCCGGCGAGGGTTTTCTCCAGCGCGCCGGGCGCTGCGATGTCGAGTTCCTTGGTCTCGACGCCGGCGGGCAATTCGGCCGCGGCAAGCTGGGCCGCCGAGCGGTCGACGAGCGTGACGTGGTAGTCGCCCGTGGCGCTAAGCATGTCGGCGATGGTCGAGCCGATCTTGCCGGCGCCGACGACAACGATGTTCTTCATGATCAAATACCCCCGCCGATTCGAGTTGCTGTACGCAATTCCGGACGGAAAACCGCTTCACACTTTTCCTGGAATTGCTCACGAGTTGGCGGAATAATTGCAGCTTGCCTGTCGAAAGGAAGCGTGGAATCTGGCAAAGTGAAGCGCAACGTTAAGCGATTTGCCGGAAGAATTCGTCGAAATGATCACTGCTGCCGAACAGGCCCTGCTTTCGCTACTGCGCGCCAACGCCCGCGCCTCGACTGCCGAGCTCGCCCGCCAGCTCGGCGTCTCGCGCACCACGGTGCAGAGCCGGATCGAGCGGCTGGAGCAGCGCGGCATCATCGCCGGCTATGGTGTGCGGCTTTCGCCCGACTATGAGCAGGGGCTGGTCAAGGCGCATGTGCTGCTTACCGTCACGCCCAAGCTCGCCGACAAGGTGGTGCGCGCTTTGCAAGCGCTGCCGCAGGTGCGGACGCTGCATTCGGTGAGCGGCAATTTCGACATGATCGTCATCGTCGACGCGCCGTCGATCCGCGATCTCGACGCGTTGCTCGACCGGATCGGGGCGATGGACGGGGTGGAGCGGACGTCGTCGTCGATCATCCTGTCGACGCGGATCGATCGCTGACCAGAACAGCTGTTTGTTCCGACGCAATTCCTGGAATTGCTCCAGGGCTCGCTATCGCTTGCCGGCCGAATAGACGATCGCCTGCAGCGGCATGCGCCCGGGGTGGCTGCCGAATTCCCGGCGAAGCTCCTCCGCGACCGCCTGGACCACCTGCTCCGGCTCGCCGCCACGCGCCCGGATCTGATCGGCCAGCGGGTTGCCATGGACGACTCCGCGGGCAAACTGATCGATGTCCGGGATCTCCCTTTCCAGCCTGACCACGGAAATGTCGATATCGGCAAAGCCGGCGTCGATCATGCCTTCTTTGACCGGATCGACCTGGTGGAAGGAGAACGGCACCTTGTAGAACTGCGGCGGATCGACGGGGAAGAAACGCTCCACAACCTTGTCCGCGATCCAGGCATAGGGATTATACCGAGGCGAATCCCAGACGTTGAAAAGATAGCGGCCTGCGGGCGCCAGAACGCGATGGACCTCACGGTAGGACTTGCCCTTGTCCGGATAAAACATCACACCGAACTGACAGACGACAGCATCGAAGCTGGCATCCTCGAAGGGCAGCTGCATGGCGTCGGCGGGCTGGAATTCGACCTGCTCGCCAGGCCTGAATTTCTGGCTCGCGACCTCGAGCATGGGCGGGTTGAGATCGGTCGCAATCAGCGCCGCGCCGTCAGGCAGGGCATCGCGCAGCCGGCGGGTGACGATACCGGTCCCCGCCGCTGTCTCCAGCACCCGCGCCGGAGCGAAAGCAGACACCCGCCGCGCGATGTCTTCGGCATAGCCGGCGAAGATGACTGGTCCCAGGATCCGATCATAGTGTTCGGGGATGGAGCCGGTGAAACGCGCGGAGTCGCTGCCCATGATATCCTCCCTGCCGGCGCAGGATATCATGAAGCCCTCACCCGCGTTGTTCACACTTGTCGATCGGGCGGACACCCCGAGGGAGCCCCGCTATGCCCGGCGCCGCTCTGGCCCGTGATCCAGCCACTCCAGATCCTCCGGCGACAGCGAAATATCCAGCGCTTTGAGGCTGTCCTCCAGCTCGTCCAGCGTGCGCGGGCCGATCAGCGGCACGGACGGGAAGGGCTGCGCCAGCACGTAAGCGAGCGCGACATGAATCGGGCTCTTGCCGAGCCTCCTCGCCAGCTCGATGGCGCGGTCACGGCGGCCGAAGTTCTTCTCCGAGTACCAGACCCGCACCAGCTCCTCATTGTCGTGGCGGTCGCGGCCGGCGCGGTCGGTGAAGAAGCCGCGGCCCTGGCTCGACCAGGCGAAGTTCGGCATCTGGCGCGCCGTCAGCCAGGCTTTCCAGGCATCAGTCGAGGAGGTGATGCAGCCGGCCCAGATCGGCTCCAGCATCTCGGCCAGCGAGAAATTGTTGGAGAGCGCGCCGGGCTTCTGCTTGCCGGTGCGTTCGGCATAGGCAATCGCCTCGTCCATGCGCTCCATCGTCCAGTTGGAGCCGCCGAACAGCCCGCGGATGCGGCCTGCCTTGGCCTCTCGGTCCATGGCATCGACGAACTCGCCGACCGGCACGTCCGGATTGTCGCGGTGCATGAAATAGACGTCGACATGGTCGGTCTGCAGCCGGTCGAGCGACTGGGCGAGCTGCTTGCCGATCACGTCGGGGTAGCAGAGCGGCGAATGCGCGCCCTTGGCGATGATGACCGATTTTTCGCGCACGCCGCGATTCCTCAGCCACTGCCCAAGGAGCGTCTCGGTGTAGCCGGCGCCATAGACATAGCCGGTGTCGAACAAATTGCCGCCGACTTCGAAGAAGGCGTCGAGCAGGATAGAGCCTGAGGAAAAAGTTCGGAAATCCTCGAAGCCGAGCGCCAGCCGCGACACGGAGCGCGGCAGGCCTGGGATATCGCGTTTGCCGATGGCGGTGCCGCCGGTTCTGAGCGGCCGGCCGGAGATGGTGTTGACGCGCTTAGCCGGCTTCTCGATCTCATATTCGAGCCCGACCGCGGCGCGCCATTTGTCGAGCACGCGCAGCGTGCCGAGACTGTCGGCCCAGCCCATGCCCGGCCAGGCGAACTCCTGCCTGCCTGCCCGGATCGCTTCGCCGGCGGCATCGACCTCGAAGGAATAGACATGGCGGGTTTCGTTGACACTGATGGTTTCGCGCGTCCCGTCGGAGCGGATCACGTCGATCTTGCCCAGGCCGACATCGCGATTGCCACCGGCGAACCAGAAGTCAGGCACCTCGACATGGCCCTTGGTGCCGAAAATGCGCAGCACATTGTCCTGGTTGAGCGAAATGCTGCAGGAGACCTCGGCGACGATGCCACCGGGGAAATGCAGCAGCGCCGAGGCCCATTCGTCGACGCCGGACTGGCCGAGATGGGCGGTGCCCACCACCTTGTCCGGCTCGAGGAAGGGCTGCCCCACGGCCGCGCCGGCAATCAGCCTGGCCATCGACACCGGATAGCCGCCGACATCGAGGATGCCGCCGCCGGCCAGCTCGTTGGCGTAAAGCCGGTGCTCCGGCAGGAAGCCCGGCATGGCGAAGCCGAAGCTCGACTTGATCATGCGCACCTCGCCGATGACGCCCGACTTGACCGACTCGACCAGCTGCAAGGTTTGTGGGTGCAGGCGGTACATGAAGGCTTCACCGAGGAACGTGCCCGCCTTGCGCGCCGCATGCATCATGGCGTCGGCCTCGAAGGCGGTCAGCGCCAGCGGCTTCTCGCAAAGCACGTGCTTGCCGGCCTCGGTGGCCTTGATCGCCCATTCGGCATGGCCGGGATGCGGTATCGAGATGTAGACGGCGTCGACTCCATCGTCGGCAAGCAGCGCCTCATAGCCGTCGAGGATGCGCGCGCCCGGAAAGGCCTCCGCGAGACCCGGCTTGCCGGGGTTGCGGGCGCCGAGCGCGACCAACTCGCCGGTGCGCGACTGCGCCACGCCGCCGGCAAAGGATCTTGCGATGCTGCCGGGTCCGAGGATGCCCCAGCGAATTTTTCCAAATGTCATGTCGAATTCTCCATGCGATCGCCGCCACGCCTGGCATGCCGGCAAAGAAAACTGGGATCAGCGAATCCTCGCACCTGTCCTGTCGAAGAGCAGCGAGCGCTCGGCCTTGATCGAGACGGTGAAATGGTCGCTGCTGGCGCGCTGGCGCCTGGCCTCGCGCTCGATGATCAGCTCCTCCGGCCCGGCATCGGCGTAGACGTAGCTTACCGAGCCCAGATGCTCGGCGACGTCGGCCTTGACCGGTATGTCGCAGTCGCCCTCGCCGGCCTCGAAGAAATGCTCCGGCCTGACCCCGAGCATGACCTCGGTGCCTACGGTCGGGAACGCCTCGCAGAGCGGTTTGCGCAACCGGGCGCCGCCGTGATTGACGAGCTCGACGACTGCTGCGCTGTTGGACGTCTCGACGACCTTCGCTGCGATGAAATTCATCTTCGGCGAGCCGATGAAGCCGGCGACGAAACGGTTGGTCGGATCGTCATAGAGGTCGAGTGGCGCGCCGATCTGCTCGACATTGCCGGCCTTGAGCACGACGATGCGGTCGGCCAGCGTCATGGCTTCGGTCTGGTCGTGCGTCACATAGATCATGGTGACGCCGAGCTCCTTGTGCAGGCGCGAGATCTCGACCCGCATCTGGACCCTGAGCTCGGCGTCGAGATTCGAGAGCGGTTCGTCGAACAGGAACACCTGCGGCTCGCGCACGATGGCGCGGCCGATGGCGACTCGCTGGCGCTGGCCGCCGGACAATTGTTTTGGGCGACGCTGCATCAGCTCGTCGATGCACAGGATCTCGGCGGCGCGTTTCACCCGCCGTTCGGTGTCGGCCTTCGGGTTGCCGTTCATCCGCAATCCGAAGCTCAGGTTCTGCTCCACCGTCATATGCGGATAGAGCGCATAGGACTGGAACACCATGGCGATGCCGCGGTCCGCCGGCTCGACGTCGTTCACCACCTTGCCGCCGATGGCGATCTCGCCGCCGCTGATGTCCTCCAGCCCGGCGACCATGCGCAAAAGCGTGGACTTGCCGCATCCCGACGGTCCGACGAAGACGACGAATTCGCCGTCGGCGATATCAAGGTTGGCGCCATGGACGACCTCGAAGGTGCCGAAGCGCTTGACGACATTGGTGAGGGTGACGGCGGCCATCGCGTCCTTTCTATTTGACGGCGCCGGCGGCGATGCCGGCGATGAAATGGCGCTGCAAGAGCACGAAGACGATGAGCATCGGCACGGTCAGCATGACGGCGCCGGCCATGATGCCGCCCCAGGAAACCTTGGTGAGGCCGATCAGCGTGCCGAGCGCCACCGGCGCCGTCATCGCGCCGGGCTGGCTGTTGATCAGCAGCGGCCAGAGATAATTGTTCCACGAGGCGAGGAAGAGGATGATGGCGAGCGCCGCCAGCATCGGCCGCGCCAGCGGCAGCGCGACGAACAGGAAGATGCGCCATTCCTTCACGCCTTCGACCCTTGCCGCATCAAACAGCTCCGCCGGCATCATCGAAAAAGCCTGGCGCATGAAGAGCACGCCGAGCGAATTGAAGAGCGGCGGCACGATCAGCGCGACCCAGGTGTTGGCGAGCTGGAAATCGCGCGCAACCATGATGAATTGCGGGATCAGCACCACCGCGTAGGGAAGCGTGATGGTGCCGAAGATGATCGCCACCACGATGCCCTTGCCGAGGAACTCGTAACGCGCCAGCGCCCAGCCGGCCATCGAGGTGAGCAGCACCGAAAGGAAGGTATAGGTCACCGCCACCGAAACGGAGATGCCGATGGCGCCGACGAAATTGGTGTCGCGCTGCAGATTGTTGAAATTGTCGAGGAAGCCGTCATGCGGCAGAAGCTCGATGCCGGGGCTGAAGATGCCGTTGTCGGGCATGGTGGAAAACACCACCATCATCCACAGCGGAAACAGCCAGATCAGCGCCAGCGGCGTCAGGAAAAGATGCAGCGCAATCGTGCGCCCGAGCCGTCTTTGGGAACGCGAAGTCATTTCGGCTCCCTCGTCAGCCAGAGCTGCACCAAAGTGATCGCGATCGCCAGGCCCGCCATGGTGTAGGCGACGGCCGAGGCATAGCCGAAATTGAGCGAGCGGAAGCCCTGGCGATAAAGCAAGAGACCCAGCGTCTCCGTGCCGCCGCCCGGTCCGCCGCGCTCGGTGATCAGGAACGGCTCGGTGAAGAGCTGCATGGTGCCGATGATCGACAGCACGGCGCAGAAGACGATGACCGGCTTCAACAGCGGCAAGGTGATGTGGAAGAACTGCTTGACCTTGCTGACACGATCGAGCGTCGCCGCCTCATAGACGTCGTCCGGAATGGACTGCAGGCCGGCAAGGATGATGATGGCGTTGTAGCCGGCCCAGCGCCAGGTGACCGCGATCATGATCAGCGCCATGGCCGGCGTGACGTTGGAGAACCAGTCGATCTTCGGCAGGCCGACGCTGTTCAAGAGCTTGTTGACGATGCCGAAATCGAGGCTGAACATCAGCCGGAACACCGCCGAATAGGCCACCTCGCCGACCACGACCGGGGCGAAGAAGGCAAAGCGGTAGAGGCCGCGCGCTTTCAGCAGCGGCGAATTCAAAAGCACCGCCATCACGATCGCCAGCGAGATCATCACCGGCACCTGGATGACGAGGATCAGCAGCGTGTTCTTCAGCGCATTGAAGAAGGCAGGGTCGCCGATCAGGCGGCCCCAGTTGAAGGTTGGCGCGAAGCGCCACGGCACGGTGCGGGTCGCCTGGAAGGAGATCAGGAAGGAGCTGATGATCGGCCAGATCCAGAAGATGGCGAAGATCAGCAGATAGGGCGTGAGGAAGCGATACGCGGTGGCGTTGCGGTAGCGCATCGTCCTTCCTCCTTTCTACTCCTGATGGTTTGTCACGCCGGTTGCCGGCGTCAATCGCAAAGGCAGGCCCTGCCCCTCATCCGCCCGTCGGGCTCCTTCTCCCCGTATAGTGACGGGGAGAAGGGAAGATGGCCGATTACTTGACCGGCAGGCCCGTCGCCGCGGCGATCTGGCTGGCGGCGTCGTCGAGCGCGGCCTTGGCATCCGCGTAGCCGCCGGCCAGATATTTGGTCTGCACGGCGCGTATGATGATCTCGGCATCGCTCTGGAACGGCGTGCCGCGGCTCGGCACGACCTTCGGCAAGGTGGCCAGAATGTCCTTCCACACCGCCTGGTCGCCCCAATAGGGCTGGCCTTGCGCGACGTAAGGATCGTCGAGCGCCGAGATCAGCGAGGGCACCAGGCCGAAATCCTTCAGCATGGTGATCTGGCCTTCGTTGGTTTCCAGCGTGTATTTCAGGTAGGCGTAGGCAGCTTCCTTGTTCTTGCTGGCCGAGGTGATGGCCAAGGAGGAGCCGCCGAGATTGGCGGCGCGCGGGCCGTCGGCGGTGAGGCTCGGCATCAGATAGACGCCCCACTTACCGCTTTCCTTCGGCGATTCGGTGCGGATCGTGCCCTCATACCAGCCGCCATAGACCTGGGTGGCGACCGTGCCGGCGGTGTTGTTGGTGATCTTGGTCGACCAGTCGGCCGAGGACACGATGCCGGCGTCCTTCATCTCCTTGACCTTGGTCATGGCATCGACGCATTTCGGCTGGTTGACCGTGATCGACTGGCCATCCTCGGCGAAATAGGCGCAGCCCTGCTCGTTGGAGATCATGCGGAAGAATTCGGTGTCGCCGTTGAAGTCGGCATTGGTCATGGTGACGCCGGGATTGGCGGCCTGGATCTTCTTGCCGGCGGCGATGAAATCGTCCCAGGTCTTGATCGAAGCCGGATCGACGCCGGCCTTCTCGTAGAAGTCGCGGCGGTAGAAGACGGCGACCGGGCCGGAATCCCAGGGCATGGCGTAGGCCTTGTCGCCGACCTCGAGCTCGGTGCGCTTGAAGTCGGGGAATTTCTTCTGGTCTTCCGCGGTGTAGCCCAGCGTGTGCAGGTCGACGAAGCAGTCCGGGAACTGGCTCCAGTAATTCTCGGCCTCGCCGTTCTCGATCGAGACGATGTCGGGCAGGCCGACGCCGCCGGCGGCGCAGCCGGCGATCGACTTGTCATAGGTCGGCTGGTTGCCGAGGTCCTGAACCGTGACCTTGATGTCGGGATATTTCTTGTTGAAGCCTTCGACCGTCGATTTCAGCGACGAGGCGGCGATGTTCCAGCTCCAGATCGTGAGTTCGCCGGATTGCGCCAAGGCAGGGCCGCAGCCCAGGGCAAGCAAAAGCGTGGCGCAGGTCAGTGTGGTGCGCATTGAAATCCTCCCATTTCGTTTGCTCTCTCACCGTGAGCGTGGATAGATTATGCGGCGCGGAAGGCTTGTCCCCGACAAAGGGAATAAGAAGTTGGCGGAAAGTAAGATGCCGGAGCGTCCGTTCTACCAGCCAGGCGCAAGCAGCGTCGAAGGCCTGCCGCTGGCTTTGCAGATGTTCCACAACCACCCGCTGGTGATGTTGAAGCCGCACTGGCACGCCCAGGTCGAGGTGAATTTTATCGTCCGCGGCAGCGTGCATTACCGCATGGCGGAGCATGAGATCTCGCTATCGGCCGGCGAGATGTGCCTGTTCTGGGGCGGACTGCCGCACCAGATGGACGATCTGACCGACGACGCGATCTATGCCGGCGCGCACCTGCCCCTGGTGCATTTCTTCAGGCTGCACTTGCCCGCCGATGTCAGGCACCGGCTGATGACCGGCGCGACCCTTGTGACGAATGCCACCGACCAGTCCGACAACGACAATTTCAAGCGCTGGAACGAGTATGCGCGCTCGGGCGATGCGGCCAAGGCCGAACACGCCGTCAACGAGCTGCTCTTGCGGCTCGAGCGGGTGCGCTTCGAGCCGTACCGGCTGGTGCCGGAAACCGCGTCCGGACACGGGGCGGGCAGTCCCTTCGACCAGCAGTCCTCGCGCAATGTCGGGCGCATGTGCGACTTCATCGCCGAGAATTTCCTCTACGACATCGACTGCGTGAGCATCGCTTCAGCCGCCGACATCCATCCGAAATACGCCATGAGCCTTTTCAAGAAATCGACAGGCATGACGCTCAACGAGTATGTCAATCTTTTGCGGCTGAGCTATGCGCAGGCGCTTCTGATGCATGAGGGCGCCAACGTGCTGAAGGTCGCGATGGACTCGGGCTTCGGCTCGCTCAGCGCTTTCAACAAATCCTTCCGCAAGCTTGCCGGCATGTCACCCTCAGATTTCCGCAGGGCGGGCGTCAGGTAGCCCATTGATCAGGCGGCGGGTTCCCTCGCCGCTGGAAAGCTGACGATCACGGCAAGCCCTGGATTGTTGTTCTCCAGCGTAATTGTCGCGCCATGCAGGTCGGCCACCGCCTTGACGAGGCTCAAGCCCAGGCCACTGCCCGGCGTCGTGCGACTGGAATCCAGCCGGTAGAGCCGCTGGAAGACTTTCTCGCGCTCCTCGGCCGGGATGCCGGGGCCATTGTCGCGGACATGGACGAGGACGCGGTCGCCTTGCCTGGTCACCGCCAGCTCAATCGCCGTGCCCGGCGGGCAATGCCTAAGCGCGTTCTCGACCAGGTTGGCGAGCATCTGCATCAGCAGGTCGCGATCGCCGTGGATGTGGCATTTCGTCTCCGGAACGATCTCTGTCGACAGTGATTTTCCATCGTCCTCCGCCACATCGGCATAGACCTCGCCGATGGTGCCGACGACGCTGCCGACGTCGAGGTCGACAAAACGCGCCTTGCGCGCGCCGGCCTCGATCTGGGCGATGCGCAGCAGCGCGTCGAAGGTCTCGTTGATCTGTCGGCTTTCGGTGCGCGCATCGGCCAGCTCGGTGGTGATGTCCTCGCCTACAGCCGTCTTGTCGGCGGCCTGCTCCAGGATCATCTGCAGGCGGTTGAGCGGCGTCTTCAGGTCGTGCGCGATGTTGGCGCTGACCTCGCGCATGCCGTCGACCAGGCCCGACAGGCGGTCGAGCGCGGCGTTCACCTGGGTGGATACGGCGTCGATGTCGTCGCCATTGCCGACCAGCGGAATGCGCGCGTCGAGCCGGCCGTGCGAGACGTCGACCATGGTGGCGGCGATGCCGTCGAGGCGCCGCTGGACACGCGAGGCGAGCAAGGCGCCGCCGGCGATCGCGAGCCCGGTGATGAACAGCGTGCCCCAGCCGAAGCTCATCAGCACGATAGTCTCCAGCTCGTCGGTCTCGGCCAGCGAGAAGGCGACCGTGAGACTGTTGCCGCCGACCTCGCCGGTATAGGCGCGGTACATCGTGTCGGGCGGCACGCCCGGCAATCTGGCGGCGAACATCGAAAAACCGTCGGGCAGGCCGGAAGCGGTGAAGTTTCCGGCCAGATGGTTGCCGTCGGCATCGCTCAGCGAGAAAAGCTGATCCTTGTCGGGGCTGAGGTCGGCGTTGTTGTTGACCGAGGCGACAAGGTCCTCCTTTTCGTTCCCCGCATAGGTCAGGGCCACGACCGTATAGGTCTCCTTGATCGATTGATCGAGCCGTCTCGCCAGGTTGGCGCTCATCAGCTGGTAGACGATCGCGCCGGAAAGGATGAAGGCAAGCACGAACAGGAAGGCAAAGGTGAGCGCCAGCCGGAACGGCGTGCTGCGCAGCAGGCTGGGGCGTGCCTCTTTCATTGCACTAGGCAGGCATCGGCCAGAACAGCCGCAGCAAGACCAGGGCCGCCAAGATCCAGACAGCAATCATGAAGATCAGCCCTGCCTTGCTGACCGGCCTGGCGCTGCGCGTTGCCTCGTCGCGGAATTCCTGCATGAGACCGGCCGGAACCAGCCTGACCGCCAGCATGATGCCGAGCGGCACGATCAAAAGGTCATCCAGATAGCCGAAGATTGGGATGAAATCCGGAATGAGATCGATGGGGCTGAGGGCATAGGCCGCGACCGCACCGGCAACGGCCTTCGCATACCAGGGAACGCGAGGATCGCGGGCGGCAAGCCACAACGCCACCACGTCGCGCTTGATGCCGCGCGCCCATCGCTTTGCAGTGTCCAGCATCGACATGCCGCTTATATACCGACACCCTGCCGGACGTGCGAGATGCGATCGAGCATGCATCGTCAACCCTGGGCATGCAGGCTGTAGCCGGTATTGCGCACGGTATGGATGAGCGGCACCTCGAACGGCCTGTCGACCTTGGCCCTGAGCCGGCTGATATGGGTCTCGACGACGCTGGTCTTGGGATCGAAATGGAAATCCCAGACGCGCTCCAGGAGCATGGTGCGCGTAATCACGCGGCCCTCGCCGCGCATCAGCACCTCGAGCAGGCTGAATTCGCGGGGCTGCAGGTCGATCACCTGGCCCTGCCTGGTCACGTGGCGCATGATCAGGTCCATTTCGAGGTCGGCGACGCGCAGGCTGGTCTTCTGCTCCTGCGCCGCCGGCCGCCGGCCGAGCGCGTTGATGCGGGCAAGCAGCTCCGAAAAGGCGAACGGCTTGACGAGATAATCGTCGCCGCCGGCCTCCAGTCCTTCGACCCGGTCGTCGACGCCGCCGATGGAGGTCAGGAATATGGCCGGCGTCTTGACGCCGGCCGCGCGCACCGCCTTTATCATCGACAGGCCGTCGAGGCCGGGAACCATGCGGTCGGCTACGATGACGTCATAGGCATCGCGGGTCGCCGCGACGAGCGCGTCATGGCCGTTGCGCAGGAGATCGCAGGCGTGCCCGGCTTCGCCCAGCCCCCTGACGATGTAGTCGGCAGTCCTCGGATCATCCTCAACCAGCAGAAGTCGCATGTTGGCGCATCGTCCGGATTCCATCGCAAACGCCATGGTAGCATCGGCGACGACCCATTCCCACAAGCCGGGCTTACGCACGCCTGTCCAGGTCCTTACAAATTCGTAAGAATGACCGAAAATACCGATCAGGCCTCGCAATGGGGTTGGAGAAAGGCTAGTGGGATGACGTCCTGCCTGGCCGGAGTGACTGAAACCGAATGGCTTACACATTGCTCAAGTCGGCGCCAAAAGCGTTCGACCAGCACAAGCGCCTGATCGTCGTCCAGGCCGCCGCGGTGGTGGCCGTCGTGCTGCTGTTGTTTTCCAAGCCGTTTCTCAGCGAGGGCTCGAGCGGGCACGAGCTGGTGGAGACGGCCGGCTTCGGCCTTGTGCTCGTCTGTTTCCTCGGCCGGCTGTGGAGCATCCTCTATGTCGGCGGCAAGAAGAACGACGAACTGATCGTCTCGGGTCCGTTCTCGATGAGCCGCAACCCGCTCTATTTCTTCTCGACCATCGGAGCGGTCGGCATCGGGCTGATGTTCGGATCGGTGCTGGCGGCCGGGATGCTCGGCCTCGCGAGCTTCCTCGTCTTCCGCTTCACCGCCGGCCGGGAGGCCGAGTTCCTGACGGCCAAGTTCGGCGCCGCCTACACGGCCTATGCCGAACGGACACCGCGTTTCTGGCCGAACCCGATGCGCTACCGCGACCAGGACCAGTGGCTCTTTTCCACCAGCGCGCTGAAAAGCACGTTCCGGGATGGGCTTTATTTCCTGGCCTTGTTTCCGCTCATCGAGACGGTCGAGCATTTTCGTGTGATCGGCATGCTGCCGACCTTGTTCACAATCTACTGATCGTGATTGGGCATTCGCTGTCCAATCTAAAAAGCCCCGGCCGATTGCACCCAAAAGAAGTCACGGGCAGCGCCTTGAGTCCGTGCTGACGGAGCATATACATCGGTATAACTTTGGCTGTCGGCTGGCGCGATGGACGTTCGCATATCGAAACACAATACACTCGGACGGCTGTCGGTGTTTGAACTCGACGCCTTGCGAGAAGCTTTCAAGCGATCGGTTCGCGAGAACAACGTCACCGAAATCCAGTGGGCCGAGCATGCCGAGCTTTTCGTCAAAAGCGCGATCGGCAAAGAAAGTCGCGCCATCCAGGCCTGATCGGCCGGTGCGACCTTCAGGTCGGCTCATAGCGGTTCACCGTTTCATGGAAACGCCGAACCGCTCTGTCTTTATTGTTTTCACGCAATTCCGGACGGAAGGCTGCGGCGAAGGCGCCGCGCCTAACCGTTACACGCTTTTCCTGGAATTGCTCTAGCCTTTGCCGCCGCCGCGCGCGCTGCGCCGCGTGCTTTCCAGAAGGATCGCCAGACAGCCGACCAGGATCAGAACGCCGCCGGCCAGCGCCGGCAACGCCAGAAGCTTCACGGCGCTGGCGACCAAGGCAATCAGGAGCAGTGCCAGAAGCGCCAGGCTGCCGTCGTCGACGAACATGCCGACGAGCTCCTTCAGGACGAGGCGGATGATTCTCATCGGGCAACTCCTTCAGCGGGCGCCGTGTAGGTGCTGCGCAGCCGGCGCATTATGGCGAAGGATGCAGCGGCGATGACGGCGAAGATGGCAAGGAGCGCAAAATCCTCGCCCGGCCATTCGGCGCCGAGGCCTTCGCCTGTCCAGAACACGCCGAAGCTGGTCAGCATCAGGCCGACGACGAATTTGAGCGCATTTTCCGGCACGCGCGCCAGCGGCCGGTGCACGGCGAGGCCGATCAGCATCACCAGCACGAAAGCCGCCAGCGCGCCGAGGCCGGCTTGAAGCGTCTGGCCGTGGGCGGCACCGACGGCGATGACGATGAACACCACCTCGACGCCCTCGAGCAGCACCGCCTTGAAGGCCGCCACGCCGGCCAGATAGTCGGCGCGGCGGTCGTCGGCCTGGCGGCTGAGCGCGTCGGTTTCGCGGGAAAAGGCGGCCTCTTCGTCGCGGAGCGCGATGACGCCGGCGCTGCGCAGGATTGCCTTGCGCAGCCAACGCATGCCGAACAGGACCAGAAGCACGCCGACCGCGAATTGCAGCAGCGTGAGGGGGACGAGCGCCAGCAGCGGCCCGAAGGCCAGCACCAGCGCGGCCAGCACGGCGAGCGCCGATGCGGCGCCGGTCAGCGCCGGCCGCCAGCCGCGCGTCACGCCGACGGCAAGCACGATGGTGAAGGCTTCGACCACCTCGACGAAGGACGCCAGGAAGGAAGCCGTCACGGTGGAGAGAACGGGCGTCAGTTCATGCATGAACGGGTACCGGGCTCCGTGTTTTGCCGCCCTTTCCAGAAGGCGGGCCGGTCCAGCCTTGTTCAGCAGGCGATGAAGCACAAAGTATGGCGGATGGATAGATCATCCGCCGGCGACTGGACATTCGACCGCAGGGGCGAACTTGCACCCATGCGCAGGCCGGTGTCATAACACCATGCTCATCAGAGGAAGCGGCTTCAGATGACGTTATCGGTGAGAGACCTTTCCCCGCGCACGCCGATCGACGGCCGGCACCGGCAGATGCTGATCGATGGCCAATGGTGCGATGCGGTCAGCGGCCGAACGCTCGAGACGCGCAACCCCGCCACCGGCGCGGTGATCGGCACCGTGCCGCGGGCCGATTCCAAGGATATCGACCTTGCGGTCGCCGCGGCGCGGCGCGCCTTCGAAGGGCCATGGAGCCGCTTCAAACCCTATGAGCGCCAGCTTTTGCTGCTCAGGATCGCCGATCTCATGGAGCGGCATTGGGAGGAGCTGGCGCTCTCCGACACCACCGACATGGGCATGCCGATCACCCGCACCTTGGCCAACCGGAACCGCGTGCTCGGCATGCTGCGCTTCTACGCCGGCATGGCGACGTCGATCCATGGCCAGACCATTGGCAATTCGCTGCCGGGCGAGATCGTCTCCTACACGAGCAAGGAGCCGGTCGGCGTGGTCGGCGCGATCATCCCCTGGAATGCGCCCACCGCCGCCTCGATCTGGAAGATCGGCCCGGCTTTGGCCACCGGCTGCACCATCGTCTTGAAGCCGTCGGAAGAAGCGCCGCTGACGCCGCTTCTGATCGCCGACCTGATGCAGGAAGCCGGCGTGCCGCCCGGCGTCGTCAATGTCGTGACCGGAACCGGCGCGGAGGCCGGCGCGCCCTTGGCCGCGCATATGGATGTCGACAAGCTGGTCTTCACCGGCTCGACCGCTACCGGCCAGGCGATCCTGCGCGCCTCGGCCGCCAACATGAAGCGCGTGTCGCTGGAGCTCGGCGGCAAGTCGCCGGTGATCGTCCTGGCCGACGCCGATATCGAGCGCGCCGTGCCGGTGGCGGCGATGTCGGTCTTCGCCAATTCCGGCCAGGTCTGCATCGCCGGTTCGCGGCTCTTCGTCGAGCGGCCGATCTATGAGGAGTTCGTCGAGCGCGTGGCTGCCTTTGCTGCCAAGCTTCGGATCGGCGACGGCGCCGATCCCGAGACCGAAATCGGACCGCTGATCTCGCCAAAACAGCTCGAACGCGTCAGCGGCTTCATCGCGGACGGCGCGCGCGAGGGCGCGCGGCTGGTGACGGGCGGCACCCGCATCACCGAAGGTGCCCTGGCCGCCGGCAATTTCATGACGCCGGGCGTGTTCGCGAGCGTCACCGACGGGATGCGCATCGCGCGCGAGGAAATTTTTGGGCCGATCATCTCGGCGCTGCCTTTCGACACGCTGGACGAAGCGGTGCGGCGCGGCAACGACACGCCCTACGGCCTCGGCGCCGGCGTGTTCACGAAGGATGTCGGCAAGGCGCATCAGCTCGCCAACCGGCTGCGCGCCGGCTCGGTCTGGGTCAATACCTATCACGCCATCGATCCGGCGGTGCCGTTCGGCGGCTACAAGATGAGCGGCTACGGCCGCGAGGGCGGCGCTGAGCATCTCGAGGAATATCTCAACACCAAGGGCGTCTGGATCCGGATCGATTGACGGTCTGTATCCGGCCGCGTTCCGTTGAACCGCCGCGCGGCTTTAACTATTTGCCTTGCGCAATCCCGAAGCGGGAGCCGTTGTACGCTTTTCCTGGTATTGCGCTGAAGCAACACAAGAGTTCGAGCGGCTCAGCGGTCCCGCTCTGAAGCGGAATGGAGCGCATGAAAAAGATCGGATTTCTGTCCTTCGGGCATTGGTCGCCCTCGCCGCAGTCGGGCACGCGCTCGGGCGCCGATGCGCTGCTGCAGTCGATCGACCTCGCGGTCGCGGCCGAGGAACTCGGCGCCGACGGCGCCTATTTCCGCGTCCACCATTTCGCCCGCCAGCTCGGCTCGCCGTTTCCGCTGCTTGCCGCGGCCGGCGCGAAGACCAAGCGCATCGAGCTCGGCACCGCTGTCATCGACATGCGCTACGAGAATCCGCTCTACATGGCCGAGGATGCGGGCGCCGCCGATCTCATCGCCGGCGGCCGGCTGCAGCTCGGCATCAGCCGCGGTTCGCCCGAGCAGGTGATCGATGGCTGGCGCTATTTCGGCTATGTACCGGAAGAGGGCAAGACCGACGCCGACATGGCGCGCCGTCATGCCGAAATCTTCCTCGATCTGTTGCGCGGCGAAGGTTTTGCCCAGCCCAACCCGCGGCCGATGTTCCCCAATCCGCCCGGCCTGCTCCGGCTCGAACCCTTTTCGGAGGGCTTGCGCGATCGCATCTGGTGGGGTGCGGCCACCAACGCCACCGCCGAATGGGCGGCGAAACTCGGCATGAACCTGCAGAGCTCGACGCTGAAATTCGACGAGGGCGGCCAGCCGCTGCACATCCAGCAGGCCGAGCAAATAAGAGCCTTCCGCGCCGCCTGGAAGGAGGCCGGCCACGCCAGGGAGCCGCGCGTCTCGGTCAGCCGCAGCATCTTCGCCTTGGTCAACGACATGGACCGCGCCTATTTCGGCGGCAGCGAGGGAGAGGACCATTTCGGCTACATCGAGCCGGAGAAGCGCGCCGTGTTCGGCCGCACCTATGCCGCCGAGCCGGACAAGCTCATAGAACAGCTCAAGGAGGACGAGGCGATCGCCGAGGCCGACACGCTGCTGCTCACCGTTCCCAACCAGCTCGGCGTCGACTACAACGCCCATGTCATCGAGGCGATCCTGAAGCACGTCGCGCCGGCGCTGGGCTGGCGGTGAGGCTGGGTGACCGCCCGGCTTCGCAATCGAACCGGGCAAATTTTCCGTTATGCGCGAATCCTTTCCGCCCGCCATCGCGTCTTAGCAAAGGCACGAAGGCCTTGCCGGGCATGCCTCTGCCCGATCGCGGAAAAGGAACGCACATGATTTTGGTGACAGGCGCGACAGGAATGAGCGGTCAGAAGATCGTCCGCGAGCTGGTGCAAAATGGAGTCTCGGCCAAGGCGGTCGTCAGAAGCGCTCGGAAGGCGACCACGGCGGGCCTCGACAAGCTTGCCGGCATTGATCTCGTCGAATGCGACATGCAGGACGAAAAAGGTCTGATTCCGGCACTCGAGGGGGTAGACCGCGCTTTGCTGATCTCGTCGGCAGGCCCGGACATGCGCGAAACGCAATGCCGCTTCATAGATGCCTGCAAGGCAGCCGGCGTCGGACATGTCGTCAAATTCTCGGGCGCGGAGTCCGGGATTGGCTTCGATCCGGCAAAATTCCGCTTCACGAGAATGCACGAGGAGATCGAAGATCACCTCGAAGCATCGGGCCTTGCCTGGACGCATTTGCGGCCGTCGCAATTCATGCAGGTCTATCTCAGGGAAGCGCCGACCATAGCCAGGGATCAAGAGCTGCGTCTGCCTTTCGGGGACACAGAGCTTTCTCCCGTGGCCATCGAGGATATCGCTAGGATCGCTTGCCGACTCCTGCGGGACGGCGGGCACGAGGGCGAAAGCCTGGACGTGACGGGACCGGAGGCTCTGACCATGCACGACGTCGCCGAGCGAATATCGGCCGCGATTGGGAGGCCGGTCAGATATGTGCCCATCAGCTCGGAAGAGCGTCGTCAAGCACTGCTGGAGAGCGGCGCGCCGGCCGGTTTCGTCGCCGCGATGGAAGAACAGCTCCAAGAGCGCCTCAAGCGGCCAAAATCGCGCGTCCATCTCGGAACACATGCGGCCTTCGGTGTCCGGCCGACCAATTTCGCGGAATTCGCCCGGACATATGCGAGCACCTTTTCCGGATAGGCTTGGGGCAGGAAACCTTCACGAGCTCACCTTCAAGCCGACCACGCCGAGGATGGTCACGGCGGCGAAGGTGAGCCGCACCGCGTCTGTGCTTTCGCCGAAGAGCACGATGCCGGCGGCTAAAGAGCCGACGGCGCCGATGCCGGTCCACACCGCATAGGCGGTACCGAGCGGCAGCACGGTCAGCGCCTTGGTCAGCAGGACGATGAAGATGACGAGCAGCACCAGTGAGACTGCTGCCCAGAGCGGCTCGGAAAATCCGGCCGATTTCTTGGTTGCCAGCGCCCAGGCGACGTCGGTGATACCCGAAATGATGAGCAGCAGCCATGCGAGCGACGGGCTCATGCGAGCCTCGCGGCGAAGCTCGCGGCGAGCCGGTGCACCTGGCCTTCGGTCCGTCTGGCGCCTGCCTCCATCGCTTCCGGCGCGCCGGTCGTCGGCGAAACGTGGACGATGTCGGCGTCCTTCAGGCCGATGAAAGCGAGCGCGGTGCGCAGATAAGGCGTGGCCAGATCCGGCCGGCCATAGCTCGGGCCTTCGGTGAAGTCGCCGGAGGTCGCCATCAGCACGGCGGTAGGGCGCGAGCGCAGCAAAGGCGAATAACCGGTCGCCGGATTGAAAGAAAAGCTCAGGCCGGGCTGCGTCATCAGGTCGAACAGGTGTTTCAGCCGGTATGGCACGCCGAGATTCCACATCGACGTCGAGATCAGGATCGCATCGGCGGCGTCGAGCCTCGCGACATAGTCGCCGATCAGCTTCCAGGCCCGGTCTTGCGCGTCGGTCAGCGGCGTGTTGGAGAGCTTGGCGTATTTGGCGTCGATCGCCGCGCCGTCGAAGGTCGGCAGGATGGCCGTCCAGATGTTGAACCGATCGACCTCGACCTTGGGCAGGCTCTCCTTCAGACGGGCCAGGAAATTCTGTGCCGCCCTGCTCGACCAGGAGCGTTCGGCGCGGGGCGAAGCTTCGATGTGCAGGATGCGGCTCATGTCCTTCTTCCGTCAGGCTGGCGTGTTTCCGGATCGCGATATACGTTCGCAGAGATGCGAGTGCATTTAGCAATTTCGCCATTCTCGTTCGCATGGATGCGAAGATGATTGACTACGACGACGTGCGGCTGGTGGCAGCCATCGCGACGGCGGGCGGCGTGCGCGGCGCGCAGGCAAGGCTTGGCACCCATATCGCGACGATCTACCGGCAGCTCAGGGAACTGGAAAAGCGAACCGGTGGCGCGTTGTTCGAGCGCCTCGGCGATAATCTCGTGCCCACCGCCAGGGCGGAGCCATTCCTCGGCGCGGCGGAAGATCTGCGGGATCGGCTTGCCAAGGTCGAACGACGTGTGGCGGCGCTGGACGACCGCCTGGTCGGACCGCTCAATGTGACGACGGCCGACACGCTGCTCGATACTGCCTCGGCCTGCCTCAAGGCCTTCAGCGCCGCGCATCCCGGCATCGCGCTGTCGCTGCAAGTGACCAACAGCTTCGCCGATCTCGGGCGCCGGGAGGCCGATGTCGCTATCCGCCCGACGCTGGCGCCGCCGGAAACGCTTGTCGGCCGGCGCGTAGCGCGCTTTTCCTACGCCGTCTACACAAGCTGCACGTCGCCTTGCAATGGCTGGATCGGTTTCGACGCGTCACTGTCCGCCTTGACGGCGGCGCAGTGGCTGAAGGCGAATGTCGCGGAGGACGAGATCATGCTGAGGGTCAACAGCCTGACCGCCGCTGCCGCGGCCGCCGAGGACGGCTGGGGTCGGGCGCTGCTGCCGGATTATCTGGGTGCTGCTCGCCGCCTTTCGCCGCTGGGCAAAAGCATCGAGGCGCTCGGTTCGGAGCTATGGGTGCTCTACCACCCGGACCTGAAGGGCAATCCGCGTGTGCGGGCCTTCAGCGATTTTTCGGCGAAGTGGCTGCGGGACACGGCTAAGCGCTGGTGCCCAGGCGACAACATAGCCAGGCGGTTGAACTGTCACAGCCGGCGACGCCTTCCAGTCTGCCTTACCATCGATATTGACACCTGATAAAATGTCACCCTAGTCTGCGTAATCGGTTACGTAACCGATTACGGATCATTAAAAGTGGAGGAAAGCATGAGCAAGGTTTCAAATACCCATGGGCTCGAGCTGAGCTCGTTCTCGCGTCGCCAGTTCCTGAAGACCAGCGCGCTCGCGGCCGGCGCGTTCGCGCTGCCGCTCGGTCCGGCCTTCGCGGCTGACAAGCCGAAGGTCGGCCTGGTCATGAAGTCTCTGGCCAACGAGTTCTTCAAACAGATGCAGGCCGGCGCCGAAGCTTACGCAGCCAAGAACAAGGACAAGTTCGATTTCGCCGCCGTCGGCATGAAGGATGAGCGCGACTTCGCCGCGCAGGTCGACGCCATCGAGAATTTCATCACCCAGAACTACAACATCATCGTCGTGGCGCCGGCCGATTCGAAGGCCATGGTCACGCCGATCGCCAAGGCGCTGAAGGCCGGCATCAAGGTCATCAACATCGACGTCGCCCTCGACGAGAAAGCCAAGAAGAAGGCCGGCATCGACCTCGCCTTCTTCGGTCCGGACAACCGCGCCGGCGCCAAGCTTGCCGGCGACGCGCTCGGCAAGGCGCTGGGCAAGGGCGGCAAGGTCGTCATCCTCGAAGGCAATCCGGAGGCCGACAACGCCAAGCAGCGCAAGCTCGGCTTCGACGATTCGGTGAAGGAGTACAAGCTGAAGCTGCTCGACAGCAAGACTGCGCATTGGGAGACCGAGGAAGCCAACACGCTGATGACCAACTTCCTCACCCAGCATCCCGACATCCAGGGCGTGATGGCGGCCAACGATTCGATGGCGCTCGGCGTCGTCAAGGCGATCGACGCCGCCGGCAAGTCCGGCCAGATCAAGGTCGTCGGCTTCGACAACATCCCGGCGGTCGGTCCGCTGCTCAAGGAAGGCAAGATGCTTGCCACCGTCGAGCAGTATGGCGCGCAGATGGCGGCCATGGGCATCGACTACGGCTTGCGCGAGCTCGCCGGCGAAAAATTCTCCGGCTGGGTCAAGACCGACGTCAAGCTGATCACCGCTTGAGACGAGCAAGGGCGCCGGCACTCCCTCTGGCGTCATCCCTCTGCTTGTCTCATCATCGCCGCCGGCAACTGCCGGCGGCGATGATGACGCGCTCGTGCCGCCTAGGCGGCAGCAGAGCGTAATTCAGGATTCTTGATGCCCATGGACGATGCGATTCTTTCCCTTCAAGGGGTCGGCAAGATCTTTCCCGGCGTCGTCGCGCTGAGCGACGTCTCGCTGTCGATCGCGCGCGGCGAAACTCATATCGTGCTGGGCGAGAACGGCGCCGGCAAGTCGACACTGATCAAGCTTCTGGCAGGCATCTACCAGCCGGACGCTGGCACGATCGCCTTCAACGGCGCGCCCTACCAGCCGAAGACGCCGCATGATGCTCAGCAGAGCGGCATCCGCATCGTGCATCAGGAGCTGAACCTTTTGCCCTATCTCAGCATCGCCGAGAATTTGATGCTGGAGAACCTGCCGCGTCGCGCCTTCGGCATCGTCGACCGCAAGGCGCTGAACCGGCGCGCCATGGCGCTGCTCAAGGAGGTCGGGCTCGAGATCGATCCGAGAACGCGGGTCGAGACGCTCGGCGTCGCCCAGATGCAACTGGTCGAGATCGCCAAGGCGCTGAGCTACGACAGCAAGCTGCTCGTTCTGGACGAGCCGACGGCGACGCTGACGCCGCCGGAGATCAAGCGGCTGTTCGCCATCATCAAGCGGCTCAAAGCCAAGGGCGTCACCATCATCTACATCTCGCACCGCCTGCACGAGGTGTTCGAGATCGGCGATCGGGTGACCATCTTGCGCAACGGCAGGCTGGTCGCGACCCGCGATCTCCATGGGCTCAGCGTGCCGGACTTGGTGCGCATGATGATCGGCCGCGACATCGCCGACGAATTCAGCTTCGACGCTTCGATCGTGCCGGGCAAGGTCGCGCTCAGCGTCAGCAATCTGAAGCGCAATGCCGCGACGCCCGCCATTTCCTTCGACGTCCGCCATGGCGAGATCCTGGGCGTAGCAGGCCTGGTCGGCAGCGGCCGCACCGAAGCCATGCGGGCTCTGTTCGGCGCCGATCCCAAGCTCGACGGCGTGGTGGAGATCGACGGCAGGCCGGTGGCGATCACGGCGCCCAAGGATGCCGTGCGGCATGGGCTCAGCCTGCTTACCGAGGACCGCAAGGGGCAGGGCCTGCTGCTCGACCTGGCCGTGGACAAGAACATTACCATCACCGATCTCGGCAAGGTCTCGCGGCACGGGCTGGTCAACCGCCGGGCGGAGTCCGCGGCAGCGACCGACCTTGTCGGCCAGTTGCGCGTCAAGGCGAGCTCGATCGAGCAGGCGGTGCGCAACCTCTCCGGCGGCAACCAGCAGAAGGTGGTGCTGGCCAAATGGCTGTTTCGCGGCACCTCGACGCTGATCCTCGACGAGCCGACGCGCGGCGTCGACATCGGCGCGCGGCGCGAGATCTACCAGCTTCTGTGGATGCTGGCGGCGGCCCAAAAAGGCATCATCATGGTGTCGTCCGACCTGCCCGAATTGATGGGCATGTGCCATCGCATCATCGTCTTTTCCAAGGACAGGATCGTCGGCGAAGTGCCGCGATCCGCATTCGACCAGGAGCGCATCCTGTCGCTCGCCTATCAGGAGTATGTGCGACCATGAGCGAGACGTCCGAGCCCCTCGTGTCGGCGCCCGTTTCTCCCAGCAGGGCGAAGTTCCTGCGCTTCCTGATCCGCGACGCCGGCGTCCTGCTCGCGCTGGTGCTGATCACGCTGTTCTTCTCGGCCAGCGCGCCCTATTTCGCCACGCCCGGCAATGCGCTGAAGATCTTCGTGCAGATCGCCATCAACACGGTGCTTGCCGCCGGCATGACCTTCGTCATCCTTACCGGCGGCATCGATCTTTCGGTCGGTTCGGTGCTGGCGCTCTGCACAGTCGTCGGCGCCACCGTCATGATCGATGAGAGCCTGTCGCCGGCCGTCGCAATAACACTGGCGCTGCTCGCCTGCATGGCGACGGGTGCTGCCTGCGGCTTCCTCAACGGCTGGATATCGACGCGCTGGAAGATCCCGTCCTTCATCGTCACCCTCGGCATGCTCAACATGGCAGCGGGTGCAGCCCGCGTCGTCAGCGACAATTCGACCATCACCGGCCTGCCGCAGAGCTTCGTCGATTTCGGCAATCTGATCATCGGCGGTTTCCTGCCCTCGATCTTCCTGGTCGCGGTGCTGGTGATCGCGGCCGGCTGGTTCGTGCTGCGCTTCACCGTCTTCGGCCGCATGATCTTCGCCGTCGGCACCAATGACGAGGCGGTGCGGCTCTCCGGCCACAATCCGGATTTCTACAAGGTCGCCGCCTTCACCATCAGCGGCTTGACGGCCGGCATCGCGGCGATGGTCTATCTCTTGCGCCTCAACATCGGCAGCCCGATCGCCGGCGTCGGCTACGAGCTCAACGCGATTGCCGCCGTCATCATCGGCGGCACCAGCCTCAGCGGCGGCAAGGGTTCGATCATCGGCACGCTGGTCGGCGCCTGCATCTTGCAGGTGCTGAGCACCGGGCTGCAGCTGCTCGGTGTCGGCGACAATTTCAAACCGATCGTGATCGGCCTTGTCATCGTGCTCGCCGTCATTCTAGACGCATATCGGGAGAGGCTGTTGCGGAGGATCCGCTAGAGGAATCGCTGGGACCATGACCACAATCGCCGATGTAGCGCGCCATGCCGGAGTGTCGGTCGCAACCGTCTCGCATGTGATGAACCACACGCGCCATGTCGAGCCGGAGACGGCCGAGCGCGTGCGCGCGGCGATCACCGCCTTGCGCTACAGCCCGAATTCGCTGGCGCGCAGCCTCAGGCGCGGCGAGACCAAGACCATCGGCCTCCTGCTCCCCGACAATTCCAATCCGTTCTTCGCCGGCGTCGCGCGCCAGATCGAGGATGCGGGCTTCGTCGCCGGCTATACGGTGATCCTGTGCAATTCCGACGGCAGCGCAGAAAAGGAAGAGCGCTATCTGTCGGTGTTGATGGCAAAGCAGATCGACGGGCTGATCTTTGCCGGCTCGTCCGACCATGCGCGGGTGTTCTCACACCTTTCCGCCGCCGTGCCGGCGGTGCTGCTCGACCGCGAGATCCATTCCGTCAATGTCGATTCCGTGCTGGTCGACCATGATCACGGCGGCTATCTCGCCGGCCGCTATCTGGTCGGGCTCGGTCACCGCAAGATCGGCGTCATCGGCGGCCCGCGCGATTCGAGCTCCAGCCCCGCCCGCCTGCGCGGCTTTACCCGCGCGCTCAAGGAATCAGGCCTGGAATTGCCCCCCGCATCGGTGGTCGATTCCGACTATCATTTCGCCGGCGGCCGCCTGGCGATGGAGCGGCTGATGGAACAGGCGCCGGAGATCACGGCGGTGTTCGCCTGCAACGACCTGATGGCCATGGGCGCCATCACCGCGCTGCGCTCGCGCGGCTTGCACGTGCCCGACGACATGTCGCTGATCGGTTTCGACGACATTCCCTATGCGGTCACCACCTGGCCGCCGCTGACGACGATCGCCCAGCCGATAGAGAAGATCGGCACGCGGGCGGTGAGCCTGCTGCTCGAGCGCGTCGGCGAGCCGGAAGCGCCGTCGCGCCGCGAGGTGCTGGCGCCGGTGCTGGTCGAGAGGGAAAGCTGCGCGGCGGCGCGCCAGTAGCGTCGATTAACGGCCACGATATCGCTTGCAGCATGATCGCCTGCGGCTTGCATTGCCAATCGCTGACGCTTGCGGCGCCGACCTGGCAAAGCAGGGGAACGCCATCTTCGGAACGTGCGATAGTCTGGGCGACCTCTACTAATCCCCTCAAGCCGCCGGCTGCATGGCGGCCCTAAGCAGCATGCCGAACAGGTCGCGCGGCTCGTCGGGGTCGGCGAGCAGGTCGAGCTCCTCGTAGAGGCCGGTGGCCGGGAGCTGGTCGCGGACATAGCGGAGCGCGGAAAAATCCTCGGTGGCGAAGCCGACGGAATCGAACAGCGTGATCTGTTCCGGCGCCTTGCGGCCCTCGGCCTGGCCGGTCATCACCTGCCACAGTTCGGTCACCGGATGGTCGGCGTCGAGCTGCTGGATCTCGCCCTCGATGCGGGTCTGCGGCGGGAACTCGACGAAGATGTCGGAGCGCAACAGGATATCGCGGTGCAGCTCCGTCTTGCCCGGGCAGTCGCCGCCGACCGCGTTGATGTGGACGCCGGAGCCCACCATGTTGTCGGTGAGAATCGTGGCGTACTGCTTGTCGGCGGTCACCGTGGTGATGATGTCGACGCCTTCCACCGCGTCCTGCCCGGTCGAACAGATGGTGATGTCGAAACCCTTGCCGGCGAGGTTGCGGGCGCATTTTTCCGAGGCCGAACGGTCGATGTCGTAGAGCCGCAGCCGATCGATGCCGAGCAGCGCCTTGAAGGCGATGGCCTGGAACTCGGACTGGGCGCCGTTGCCGATTATCGCCATCGCTCGCGAGCCCTTGGGCGCCAGATATTTCGCCGCGAGGGCGGAGGTGGCCGCGGTGCGCAGCGCCGTCAGGATCGTCATTTCGGTGAGCAGCATCGGATAGCCGGAGCCGACATCGGCAAGCACGCCGAAGGCGGTGACCGTCTGGCGGCCCTCGCGCATGTTCTTCGGATGACCGTTGACATATTTGAAGCCGTAGAGGCGGCCGTCGCTGGTCGGCATCAGCTCGATGACGCCGTCATGGCTGTGCGAGGCGACGCGCGGCGTCTTGTCGAACAGCTCCCAGCGGCGGAAATCCTCCTCGATATAGGCGGCGAGCTCGGTCAGGAAGCGCTCGACGCCGATGGCGAGCACCAGCTTCATCATGCGATCGACGCTGACGAAGGGAACGATGGCAAGGCGCGAAGGCTGGGTCATGGTCAGAGGCTTCCGGAATGGCTGCGGGTCGGGCGGTCCATGATGCGGCGGCCCATCAGGCTGGCGGTGAGATCGACCATCAGCGTCGCGGTGCGGCCACGCTCGTCGAGGAACGGGTTGAGCTCGACCAGGTCGAGGCTGGAGACGAGGCCGCTGTCGGACAGCATCTCCATCACCAGATGCGCCTCGCGGAAGGTGGCGCCGCCGGGCACGGTGGTGCCGACGGCCGGGGCGATCGACGGGTCGAGGAAGTCGACATCGAGACTGACATGCAGCAGCCCGTTTGCCTCTTCGACTTTGGCCAGGAAAGCGCGCAGCAGCGGGGCGATGCCATGCTCGTCGATGGCGCGCATGTCATGCACGGTCACGCCCGCCTCTTTCAGCGCGCGGCGCTCGGCCGGATCGACGCTGCGCAGGCCGATCGTGCAGATGCGGGCGGGGTCGACCGCGGCCGGCAGATCAGGGAAATAGCCAGTGAAGCCGGGGCGCCCGCTGGCATAGGCGAGCGGCACGCCGTGCAGATTGCCGCTTGTCGTGGTGTCGAGCGTGTGGAAATCGGGATGGGCGTCGAGCCACAGCACGAAGAGCGGCCGGCCGCGTTCGGCGGCGCGGCGCGCCACGCCGGACACCGTGCCGGCGGAGATCGAGTGGTCGCCGCCGAGGAAGATCGGCATGGCATCCTTCGAAGCCACATAGGCGGTCTCGGCGATCGCCGTCGTCCATGCGGAAATCTCCGGCAGCGCCTTGAGCGCAAGATTGCCATGTGCGACGGCGATCGCCTGAGCCTTCTGCACCGCGCCATAGTCCTCGACCTCATGGCCAAGCTCCGACAGCACCGAGACAAGCCCCGCAGTGCGCAACGCGCTCGGCCCCATCTCGCATCCCATCCTGCCCGCGCCGTCCTGCACCGGCGCGCCGACGATCCTGCAGCGCATGATTTTCTTCCGCCCTCTTGCGATTAGTCTGGCGATTGATCCGGTTATTGAACCATCGCGGCCTGGCGGTTTGAATAGGGAAAATTGGCATTTCGAGAAGGCTGATCTATCATATTGTGCAACTATCCTGATCGAAATGGACAATCATGGATACGCTCGACGAAAGACTGGTGACGCTTCTGAGGCACGATGCGCGGCGCAGCGTCTCCGATCTCGCGCTCGATCTCGGCGTTTCGCGCGCGACGGTCAGGGCACGCATGGAGCGGCTGGAGAAATCCGGCGAGATCATCGGCTATACGGTGGTGCTGCGCGCCGACGCGGTCGATCAGAAGATACGCGGCGTCATGCTGATCGAGATCGAGGGCCATGCCGCGGATCGCGTGATTAGGGCGCTCGGCGGCTTTCCCGAGGTGTCGACCATCCACACCACCAATGGCCGCTGGGACCTGGTGGTCGAGCTCGGAACCGCCTCGCTGACCGATTTCGACGCCGTGCTGCGGCGCATCCGGCTGATCCCGGGGATAACGGGGAGCGAGACGAGCTTGTTGCTGGCGACGCCGAGGACGACCAGGGCGCGGCTGGGGTAGGGAGGCGCAGCGATTGCGAAATGGCAAAAGCATGTTGAGGACGATGGCCGCAGGAGCCGGGATCGGTTTCGGCGCGTTTGTGATCACAATTTTCACGATGGGCGCCGGGCATGGCACCAACGTTCCCGGCTTCATCCTGATTCCGTGGACTATGCTGCTGATGTTGGCGGGTGCTGGGATCTCGACATTCTTGCTCAGCGCATGTGCTCAATTCGCGATCTATATTGCGCTCATCCGCTTCAGGCCGCTGCTTGCGCTACCCATCGGGATCGTTCATTGCGTCGCCGCGGTCTGGGGAATGGCGCGCAACGGAATCCTGTTCTGAAGGGCATCAACGCGAAAAAGCCGCGGAAATCGCGGCTTTTCGTTTGCTTGATCCTCGGTGAGGAAACTGGAGCGGGTGAGGCGATTCGAACGCCCGACCCCAACCTTGGCAAGGTTAGAGAAGGGCTACTCCATGCTATCCGGCAATATCCGAAATCTCGATAACGCATTGAATTTCCTTGACCTTGCTTTCGAACCTCCGCTAGGCTTACTCAAGCTTTTGCCTTCACGGTGTTGACCAGGTGTTGACCAAAGGGAGCTTTTTTGAGGAGATGGATCGGTGGCAAAGCGCGTTGGCGTAGCTCTCACAAAGCGGGTGGTTGACGCTGCCGAGAAGAGGGAACAGCGCTATTTCATTTGGGACAGCGAGCTGTCCGGCTTCGGTCTGCGCGTGGAAAAGAGCGGCGCCAAGACCTTCATCGTCCGGTATCGCGCCGAAGGCGGTGGTCGGTCGGCGGCGCAGCGCTTCGTCACCGTAGGCAGGTTTGGTCCCCTCACTCCCGATCAGGCACGTAAGCAGGCGAAAATTCTCCTCGGTGGTGTCGCCAAGGGCGAGGATCCAGCGGATGAGCGCCGCTTGAAGCGGCGCGAGATGAAGATCGGGGGCCTAGTCGACCTGTACGAAGCAGAAGGCTGCGTTATCCAGCGCGGAAAGCGGCAAGGTCAGCCGATGAAATTGTTGACCAAGCAGCTCACCCTTGCGCGCCTCCGCAACCATGTCGTGCCGCTGCTCGGACATAAGCGGGTCAGCGAATTGAATGCCGGCGACATCGAACGGTTCGTCCGTGACGTCACTGCCGGCAAGACGAATCGGGACGAAAAGATCGGTCCCCGCAAACGCATCATTGTTCGAGGCGGTGAGGGCGCGGCTCGTAAGGTTGTGAGAGATTTGTCTGCCGTTTTCAGCTTCGCTATCCGCAGCGAGATCGTCCAGAGAAACCCTTGCGAAACAGCGGCCGTCCGTAAGACGGACAATCAGCGAAAACGCTTCCTCGCTCTCGACGAGGTTACCCGCCTCGGGTCGGCTCTGGATGAACTGGAGGCCGAAGGGGTCAATTCAAAAGCGGTCAATATCGCACGGCTTTGGGCGTTGACCGGCTGTCGCCGGGAGGAGATCGCGTCGCTCAGGTGGACTGAGGTAAATCTCGGCGAGGGACTTTTGGAACTCGACGATAGCAAGACGGGCAAGTCAATCCGGCCGCTCGGAGCTGCTGCGGTCACGCTGCTCGAAAGCCTACCGCGACAGGTAGACTGCAATTTCGTCTTCCCGGCCGAACGTGGTGACAGCTATTTCCAAGGCACCAAGCGCATTTGGGCCAAGGCGATCAAGAAGGCGGAGCTTCCCGGGGTTACGCCACATACCCTTCGCCATACGATCGGCTCGACAGCAATCTCAACTGGTGAAGCGCTCGCACTGACGGGCGCGATCTTGGGCCATTCAAATCCGCGTTCGACAGCTATCTACGCTCACGTGCAAAACGACCCGTCTCGGCGTGCCGCCAATCGCGTGACGAAGAAAATTGCTGCTGCCCTCGCCGGAGGCAACCAGATCTCGCGCAAGCTCCTGAGAAAATCCGTGGCGCCGGATGGTTTAACCGATCTCGATAGGTTGACTCAATTATTGTCCGCTCGGCTCTTGGTCGAGGGAATCGATGCGGCACGCGTTGAGGCTATCGTGACGGACATGATCTCTGCGCGCGAGGCCAGCCCCGCCAGACATGGTATGCCTGGTGCAACCTAACTTGTTGTCAAAAATTTACGGGTATGAGACAACGTTGTGACCGAGGGAGACCGTCATATGGACCAGCGAATCGCTGAAGCAAGAGATGCATTGCTGCGGCATATCCGCAAAGAAAACCGAGCCGTTGATCCCAAGCGGCTCGTGGAGCTCCTGACGGCGGACGGGTACTCACGCCGTGAGATCCAAGCTGCGTTGCATCTAGCCATGAGCCGCAATCAGATCCGCATCGACAGAGAGATGCGTTTCTTTAGGCCGGGCAAAACTTTGCAGGCTGCCTAAATCGCGAATGGTATCGCGCGTATGGACGGATGCGGCTCGGAGGAAGCGCCTCCACAGCACACCTGAAAAAGACCAGCGAAAACCGTTTGAGGTCGACCGCGATAGGATTCAGTATTCTTCCGCGCTGCATCGTCTCGCCGGCGTCACCCAAATCGTTAGAGTAGGCGAAGCCGATGTGTTCCATACCCGGCAGCAACACACGTATAAGGTGGCCCAAGTTGGGCGAAGGCTCGCTCAGAATTGTGTCGATGCCGATCCTAAACTCGCGAAGAAGCTGGGGGTTGAAGTTGAGGTGGTCGAGGCTGCCTGTCTTGCCCACGACCTAGGTCATCCCCCATTTGGGCACGCTGGGGAAGCCAAACTCGACGAGTTGGTAGAGGAAAGGGGAGACCCTGACGGATTCGAAGGTAATGCTCAAACTTTCCGAATTCTGACCAAATTGGGCGTACGATATCCGGACTGTCTCGGACTGGATTTGACTCGCGCTACCCTTTCGGCGTGCCTGAAGTACCCTTGGACGCGAGATCCAACAAAGCCTGAACGGAGCAGCAAGTGGGGCGCTTACAAGGTCGATCAAGCCGACTTTGATTTTGCGAGGAAATACCAAGACCACGCGTTCCAAACCACAGAAGCCGCGCTGATGGACTGGGCCGATGACATTGCCTATTCGGTTCACGATTTAGAAGACTTTCACAGGGTCGGAGCCATACCCTGGAACCACATCCTCAATGAGGGCTCCCAAGATATTATCCATAAGACCCATGACGTCTGGTTCGGCGCACCGAGCGAAGCACTCGCGCAATTAAATGAGGGGTTCGACCGCCTAGCTCTGGTGCTCAACACTACATTTAGCGTGCTTCTAAATACCTCTTATGAAGGGTCCCGTGAGCAGCGAGTGGCGCTCCGCAGCCTGACATCGTTCTTAATTGGGCGCTTCCTGACAGCGGCGAAATTGACCGAAGAGGGAAATGGATTACACATTCCATTGGATACCCTGGTGGAGGTCAAACTTCTAAAACAGATAGCAAAGCAATATATTATTTCGAACCCTTCTCTGATAGCTCAGCAGCTAGGGCAAAAGAAGGTTATAGCAGAACTGTTCAATATATTATGGGAGAATTCTGAAAAGGGATGCCCTAAATTTCTGCCTGTTAGATTAAGGTACATTTGGGAAATTGGCGAAGGGCAAAGAGCACGATTTGCAGCCGACTGCATTGCAAGCTTGACTGAGCATGAAGTTATGGCGCTGCATGGAAGGTTATGCGGCCTCTCTGGGGGATCAGTCTTGGACCCAATCGTACGCTAAGGGCTCGGGCGCTCCCCTACGCCCGGCGGCACCAGGAGCGGGCCGACCCTGCCATGCTAAGTGTCGATCTGCCGACACCATTCGACACGGCCGTGTCGGAACCAAAAATGTGAGCTGCAATCCTTCTTTCGCCAGACGGAAGGGTGAAGGCTTGCCGTGCCATCCCGATGTCGAGTGAGACGCCAGCACGGGCGTTCATCCGGAAGCAGGTTCATGTGCAAGACGCGGCGGCAGCCGCAAGGACAGAGCATTGCCGCCTGTTCTTCAAACCCGTCGTCCTCAACGACATAGATGGTCTTCCGCTTTAGCTTTTTTGGGAGGGAATCCCGCGCAATCACAGTGCGATATGGCGGACGCAGCCAGTGATTTAGGCGCGCCCTCGCCCTCTGAAGAAATGACTGAAGTCGGTTCAAGATTGCCGCCATTCCGCCAATTCCATGATGCCGAGCAACGGGGTTGTGTCGCCGATGCCCACGGTGCCACCCAGAATATTGCAAATGCCCTCCTCGGGATCGCAGATCAGCTCCATACTGGCAAGGCTAAATGTCACGCTCGCATACTTCGAGTTGGGCTCCTCCCGGAAGGGATGGAGGCGCGCGAGGAACTCATCAACAGCGAGCGCAGAGGCGAACATGTTCACGCTGATGACAGCGGGCCGATGCGCCGCGACGCCTCTAATATATCCGTCTTCGACCTGGCGCTCATGAGCACTCGGATCGTTACGCCGAAGCCCGGCGGCGGCAACGTCGGCCATCGTGAACAACCCCCGACTCACCAGGCTGGAGCGACCAGGCCGCAGATAGTTGACGGTGCCGCAAACCTCGCGGATGCGGCCCCTGCCAAAACCATCCCTTACCGCGTCGAGACGGACGCCGATGTCGAAGTACGGGATCGTGTAATAGGAGGCGAGCGCGTTCAGTAGATAGCGACCGTCGATCGTGTCCATGCAGCCAAATATCACGTCGCATTGGGCGACCTCACGGACTACATCGGGGTGCCAGAGGTTCTTCGCAACGCGGATGATACGCGTGCCAAGCCCGACCCGCTCGGCGGCATCGGCCAGCACTTCGACTTTGCTGCGCCCGTCCTTCACGTCCCGCATGGTCGAGTTGAGGATGCGGTTGATGTTGCGGTCTTCCATGTGATCGTCATCGACGATGATGATCTCGGCCGCACCGAGCCTCAAAAGCTGCTCGACGGTTGGGCTTCCCGTACCGGAGGCCCCGACAACGGCAAAGGACAAGCGACGCAACCGCTGGATCGTGCCTACGTCGAAAGCTTGCGCGTGAGACGCGACGAAATCCGGCAATGTGGCACTACCCATGTCGGCGTACCAAAAATGGAGATCGTCGCCCGCGACCGAAATGCAATCGATCGGCGCAAAGCTGCCGTCACCCAAAAGGACTCGGCCGAACATCTGGCCATAGGGCAGCATGACGGCACTGCCGTGCGGAACGTCGGCTTCAACCCATCCGCGGATCATCGGCAGGAGGCGGGCGTCGCCTTCGTCATCAATTCCGGAGAACGCGCCGTAGCCAGTCGGATGGCTGTGGACCTTGACGACGGAAAGCCTTTCGGCGCCGGCGCGATCCAGCATCGGCGCAATATAATCGGGTGGCCAGGTAACCCGCATTGGCGTGCGCTCGGAGCAGTCCTCGTAGGGAATTCCGTGGATTTCCCGGACAACGAGGCGATGGCTGCGGTCGCCATCGCGCCGCCCGCAAAGGAGTATCGCCACGGCCTCCTTGCCGTCTCCTGGAAAGAGGAAGCTCATCAGATGAGCGTGCTGATCGCCTGAGAATGCAAGCGTTATGCGAGGGGGCATTTTTCAAACTCCCGCTCCAGCCAGTCCTCGATCAGGATGACATGCGTCCCAAGATGATCGCGCCCGATCTTCCAGGGGTTCACCCCGGTGCGGTGACGAGACCAGCGTTGGTACGACTTCCCATCCAGCGGCTGCTGCGCTTCCGTTGCCCCGATCGGCTTGCCGTCGATCCGCGCGAGCGCCGGGAAGAAATACACCATGTTAAGCTCGGTATTCGGATACCCGGTCTCGATGCGGATCGCTGCGGTGACACGCGCGTGGTTGTAGCCATGCGGCGTCGGAAAATCGTGGATGAGCACCCATTGGGAGCCATCCACGATTGTTTCCCACGGCAGTTCGTACTCCTCGAGAAACTCGCGGTCGACGGGGAGCAGGTCGAACTGGCGACGGAGAGTCATGGATCAGCCCTCCGTCTGGTCGCGCGGTAGCGCCTTGAACTTCTCGACGCCCGGGTGGCGCAGATCGATCTTCTCATCGAGCCCAACCTTGTGCGGCTTTTCGCCGGCGAGCTTGACCCGCAGGGTATAGTTTTCTGCGGGGATCAGACCGGCGAGTGTCAGGATAGCGCGGCCGGTTGGCTCCGGTTCATGAACGACGAAAGCCTCGCCATTCACACGAATGCGGTAGCCTTTGGCGAGGGGCGGCCGCTTGCCGAGCTTCGCGTATTCTTCGAGATCGGCAATCTCGTCGAGGACTTCCTCCACGCCGGAGTCGCCCCCCTTCATGTCATTGCGTTCAGTCATCGTTTTCTCCTTGGAGAATGGGCCGCCACCACGGCTGCCTCGTCTTTACATATGGCATAGCATGCTAAGAATATCAAGCAAATACTTTGCAAGCTTGACGTAGTGAGCGGCAACGGTTAGAATCGTAAGGAGAACAAAGCGTTGTAGGAGGACGCTGCTATGCCAACTCGGAGTGACGATAGGAGTACCGTGAAGCCGACCTTAGGACAGTATCTTGCCTCGATTCGTACCGACCGGAAAATGACACTGCGTGAGGTCGAGGAAGCGACGAGCAAACAAGTGTCGAACGCATACCTAAGCCAGATCGAAAATGATAAGATCCAGAAACCTTCGCCGAATATTTTGCATGCCCTTGCTGAGTTATATGCCATAAGCTTCGAGAAGTTGATGGAGATGGCGGGATACCTAACTTCACCAACCACGCGCGACGACAGCGAAAGACATGGGCGGGTGGCCACTTTTGCAGAGCATAATCTTACAACCGAAGAAGAAGCTGAAATGATTCAGTATCTCCAGTTTATAAGAAGCAGGAAGCGACCAGGTGACAAAACCTGACGACAGCAGCCTTGATCCCGTAGACCTTCTCGCGGTCGAGGAGCGGGCACGCAAGCTCCTCGACCGAGCGGACGCATGGGATCGATTTCCCGTTCCGCTGGATGACATTCTCGCTGCCGCCCAAGTGCGGGTTGCGCCAACAAGCATGTTCGATGCCGCCGCCATCATTGCTTATGTCCGAGGCAAAACCGCTGATGCGGGTGCACGCATTAAATCCGCGGTTGCCAAAGTGTTTGGTCTCTACGATGCAGCAGAGAGTCTTATTCATATCGACAATAGGGTGGCGAAGTCGAAGCAGACTTTCCTAACTCTACACGAAACCGCGCACCACGATTTGCCAACCCATCGTAAGCTCTTTCGCTTCTTCCAGGATTGCGAAAAGACCCTTGCTCCTGAAATCGCAGACCAGTTCGAGCGAGAGGCGAACAACTTCGCGCGCTTCGCTCTATTTAAAGGCGACTCCTATGCGCGGCACGCCGCCGATTGCGCTTTCGATATCAAGACGCCCATGAATCTGGCAAAGAAATTCGGAGCGTCCATCTACGCCTCCGCACGTGAGTTTGCCCGCACAAACCATCGAGCATGCGTCGTTTACATTCTAGAGCCGCTTCAATTCGCAAATGGCCACGGCGCGGAGGCAGTTGTCCGACGAATCGAACCGTCTCCTGCGTTCGTCGTGCAGTTCGGGCGACCCTCGGACACAAAGATCACGCTCAGTCACATGCTGGGTCCGGTGCTGCCTATCGGTCGCAAGATGACGGCGCCCGTGTCGCTCTCGATACTGGACAGGAACGGCACTCCGCATGAATGCCTCGCCGAGGCCTTCGACACGAAGCACAACGTTCTAATCCTTCTTTATCCGACCAAAGCGTTGACTGCTTCGACGATTATCTTGCCGTCAAACTTCGGTGCCGCATGACCTGCCAGCTTGAACGGCGGTTTACCAATTACACCGCCGCGCGGGCGTGCAGCAGTACGCCGCGATTTACGCACCTTCAACGCCTTCGCCAAAAATGAGTTTAGAATGGGCGGTGTCGCATAGAGCCGAACGCTTGGATCCAGATGTCCAACTTGCGAAGGACCGATCGATAGGTTCGCTCATCACGGCAAAAGATTATTGCTGTAGCGCGATTATAGTCCTCATCTCGGTCGCTCAAGAACGCTTCGGCCTCGTCCTTGCTCAATCGCTGTTCAACCGCTCTCCGCAGTTTCTGACGCCATAAATCTGCTTCGGCTAAACTATCACGCTCACCCTGTTGGCGGCGTTCAATCGCAGAAAGAATTTCCCGCGCCTTTCCGGCGGCGTGATAACCATGATAGGCGGCCTCCAAAGGCGCGCGTCCGTCGAGATCAGGATGGGCCTGGTTCAGCCATGCGTCAGGGTCGCCCAGCACCGTTTCTGCGTACTCAGCAAGTTCCTTCTGCCGATTGATCTTGATTATCTCAGCCTGCTCGGCAGCTCTGGCCTTCTTCTCCGCCTCCTTCGTGGCTATCACAGCTAGGCGACGTTCGCATTCGTTTGCGATTGGCAGCCCCAGAAGTTCACGCACATCAGTGCGAGTCCCGTTGAAGAGGCCAACGATGGCGCGCAGCTCAGCTTCAACCGGTTGCCTTGTGTACGTACTTTCCAGCAAGGCGGCGTATGGTTCAGCGGTTTCCGCATTGGTCATGTTCAGCCAATCCTCAACCGTCATACCGTCGCGCTCTTCATCAGGCACTTGGTCAAGAAGCCATCCTACCGTTTCTTCTACCTCCTTTCGGGCCGAAGACCTGCCCATCTCTTCAATTATCCAATCGAACCAGGACGAGGCTACAGCTGGCGAAATTGCGAACCCGTGCTTCCAATCCAATGCGACGCCGACTCCCGTAAGATATTTCAGATAGAACTCCACAGCCCTCCACGGGGCCGCAAAGCGGTTGTCTAGCGCCTCGGTGGCCGCCGCAAGGTCATTGCTGATCCACCGAAATTCCGACCGGATAAGGCCTTTGCTCGCAAGATGCTTCGTCACTGAAACCGCTGTTGGAAGCTTCTTTCCAAGCCCTTTGCCGTACAGGACGTCGGCGAGAACGATAGCCTGCCAATTACTGGGATGCGTGGTGAAGCACGCATAGCCGGCAACCTCTACACCGATGTGTTTGTCCAGGCCGATTCCGCGCAAGACATCGATGGTTGATATGGGTAGAGGTTTCGGGCTTGAGCGCAGAGCGCCGTCGTAGGCGCGGGCCTTCTGTCGAGCGTCCGCCGTAAGTTTTTTCTCAGCAGCGAGTCGTGCGGCGGTAGCCTCCTTTTGCAGATCTATAACAGCATTGTCGATCGCCTCGTTGAACAGCCATTTTCGGGGAGCCGAGCGGATTGCAGCATCGGCAACTAACTCTGGCGCGGCATCCCTGGGTATGTGCGAGAGGTCAATTTCTATCGCCGCAATGCCGTGCTGCCGGATTCGTCGAATCTTTTCATCGTCACAAGGGTGGGTTACCGCAATTTCCACAAACAGCTTTCGTCCGTCGAGGGTGACATAGAGATCAGGGACTATCTGTTGCGGATCCCGGAATTCGAGTGTTGCCGACTCGAGTTCTATTTTTTCTCGACCTGGCAGGATCCGTTCGACATCCCCGTGGCTCGCGATCCGCCTTGGGACGAACAAGAGGAGGCGTTCTTTGATAATCTGCTTGGCTAGTTTGTGCAGGGCAGTCTCGGGACCTCCGCCACAGGCATCGCGATGATGGTGCGCGAAATGTGGTGTCTTTGCCAATGTCCTGGCGACCAGGTGACTTCCGCACATTCCGGGACAGACGCAATCGCATCGGAGCCCGCGGACAGCCATTGAGATGTGTACCAGGCTGCCATCTGGCTTCTGCCCGTACACGAGCTCGGCGCGATCGGTGCCGAACTTTGCGCGCAGATGTGCATGGCCTTCACGAACTGTCATCTGGCAACCTAACTGTGTCGAAGCGTTAGTCGGCCACATCAAACCATGCGAAAGGTTGTGCGGTAATCATCCCGATCTGGTCGGATGATCGGTCCGGTCAATCCCCAAACCAGCCCTTCAATCTCGTCGGGCGGGAGAGATGCCAGCCGCAGGCGCCCAGTGCCCAGGGATCGTTGGCTGCAGCAAGCCTTTCTTCCGCCAGGGCGTGAACCTGCTGTGGGGATGCAAGCTCACCAGGATATTTGCGTTGTTCGAGCGTCATTTAGCGCAATGTAAAGACCCCGAAGGGAAGATTTCGTAAAGGGGAAACTGTTCTTCGGCACGCTCGCAATTGCCGGGCCGTCACCAATCTGCGTAGACTTTGTTTATGCTGAGAATCGGATCCGAACTACAGCTTAGCGCCTCCGACTTGGTTGGCCACTTGAACTGCGGTCACTTGACGGCGCTTGACCTTCAGGTTGCGGACGGCGCGCTTGAAAAGCCGAAGATCTGGGACCCGCTGCTCGAGATCCTGCAGCAGCGCGGCGCCGTGCACGAGGCGGCCTATGTCGATCACCTACGGGCGTCCGGCGTTACGGTCGTGGTCATCGAGGGCAAGGGCATCGATGACGGCTCAGTGGCCGCCACGATCGAGGCGATGCACGCCGGTGCGCAGATCATTGTGCAAGCCGCTCTGCGCGCACTGCCCTTCACGGGCCGGGCCGACATCCTCCGGCGCGTCGAGACGCCAAGCGATCTCGGCGCCTGGTCCTATGAAGTCGTCGACACCAAGCTCGCCCGCGAGACCAAGGGCGGGACGGTACTACAGCTCTGCCTCTATTCTGACCTTGTCGGACAAGTGCAGGGCCTCGTGCCAGAATACGCCTACGTTGTCGCGCCCCTGACAGGCTTCGAGCCAGAAGTCTTTCGGGTCAGCGACTATGCCGCCTACTACCGCAATGTCCGGGAACGCTTCGCGGCGTCCTTGAACGCGAACGGCGGTACCTATCCGGAGCCGGTCGCTCATTGCGACATCTGCCGCTGGCGGGGCCGATGCGACGACCAGCGCCACCAAGACGATCACCTCTCCCTTGTGGCCGGGATCACGGCCGTGCAGCGCGGCGAGCTCGCCGGCCACGACGTCGCCACCATGACCGCGCTGGCCGGGCTCCCCCTTCCGCTGCCGTGGAAGCCGGAGCGCGGCGCCGCTTCGTCCTACAATCGCATCCGGGAGCAGGCCCGGATCCAAGTCGCAGGGCGCGCAGCCGGGCAGTTGCTCCATGAAGTGCTGCCGATAGAACCGGGCTTTGGTCTGTGCCGCCTGCCGGAGCCGGACGATGGCGACATCTTCTTCGATCTCGAAGGCGACCCCTTCGTCGGCGATGGCGGCCTCGAATATCTCTTCGGCTACGCCTTCAACGACGCAGGGGGCGCGCTCACTTACGTCGCCGACTGGTGTCTCACGCCGGCCGAGGAAAAGGTCGCCTTTGAACGCTTTGTCGATTTCGTGATCGAGCGGCGAGCGCACCATCCCGGCATGCACATTTATCACTACGCCGCCTATGAGGTGGGCGCGCTCAAACGCCTGATGGGGCGCTACGCCACGCGCGAGGAAGAGATCGACACGCTGTTGCGCGGGCAGGTCCTGGTCGATCTCTACGCGGTGGTTCGCCACGCCATCCGCGCCAGCGTCGAGAGCTATTCCATCAAGAAGTTGGAGCCGCTCTACGAATTCGGACGCGCGGTGTCGCTGCCCGATGCAAACTATGCCTTGAGCAAGGTCCAGGCCCGCCTGGAGCTCGGGGATGCAGGCGGCATCAATGCGGATGATCGCGCCGTCGTGGCGGGCTACAACCAAGATGATTGTGTCTCGACGGAGCGGCTTCGGGACTGGCTGGAGGGCCTGCGGACTGACGCGGTCGCCTCAGGCGTGGAGATTCCCCGGCCGGCTCCGCCTGGAGAGGATGCTCCCCCGGATATTACAGCCTGGCAGGCGCGGATTGATGCCGTAGTGGCCGTGCTAACCGATGGCATTCCGGTAGACTCCGTAGAGCGCAGCGCCGAGCAGCAGGCGCTCTGGGTGCTGGCGAACGTACTTGACTGGCATCGCCGGGAAGAGAAGGCGATCTGGTGGGAATATTTCCGGCTGGCGGCGCTGTCTGCGGACGAGCTGGAGGACGAGCGGGCAGGCATCGCCAGCCTCGAATTCGTGGATGCCGTGGGCGGAACCGTCAAGGCCCCTATCCACCGCTATCGATTTCCCCAGCAGGATGCGGAGTTTCGGGGCGGGGAGGATTTGCGCAGCGTCGGTGGCGAGCGGTTCGGTAAAGTCGAGGCCGTCGACCTGGAACATCGCTTCATCGACGTCAAGAAGAGGGGCGACACTGCCGGTTTTCACCCCGAAGCGGTCTTTGCCCATACCTACATCGACACAAGTGTTCTGGCCGAGTCCTTGGTGCAGATCGGCGAGTACGTGGCCGATCATGGCATTGCCAGTCCCGGTGCCTACAAGGCGACGCGCGATCTGTTACTGCGGCTTCCACCCGATGCCGGCGGCGCGGCGCTGCGCCAGCCGGGCGAGAGCGCGGTCGATGCGGCCTGCCGCCTCGTCCCGGCCTTGCAGGGCGTGCTCGCCATCCAGGGACCGCCTGGCGCGGGCAAGACCCATACCGGCGCCCACGCGATCCTTGTGCTGGTTAGGGCCGGCCTTCGCGTCGGGGTGACCGCCAACAGTCACAAGGTCATTCGCAACCTGCTCGCGAAGGCCGCCGAGGAAGCAGCGAAGGAAGACTTCGACCTGCAGTGCCTGCATAAGGTCACGGACGCGGAAGACAATGTCCCGCATCTCACTTTCACGACGAAGAACCCCGAGGCCCTCGGCGCCTTTGCAAGCGCCTACCACGTCCTCGGCGGCACGGGGTTCCTGTGGGCCCGGCCCGATGCAGCTGGCCTCGTCGATGTGCTGTTCGTGGATGAGGCCGCGCAGATGTCGCTCGCCAACGTGCTTGCCATATCGCCGGCCGCAGCGAGCCTTGTCCTGCTTGGCGATCCGCGGCAGCTTGAGCAGCCAATGCAGGGCTCGCATCCCGAAGGTACGGAGGTCTCGGCCCTCGACCACCTTCTCGGCGGACGGCAGACCATCGCCGAGGACGAGGGCCTGTTCCTCGACCAGACCTGGCGCCTCCACCCCGACATCTGCCGGTTCACCTCCGAGCTGTTCTACGAAAGTCGCCTCCTGCCCCGTCCCGGTCTCGAGAACCAGGCCATCCTGATGGACGGCCCGCTTGGCGGGAGCGGCCTGCGCTATGTCGCGGTGCATCACAGCGGCAACCAGAATTCCAGCCCGGAGGAAGCCGACCGTATCCGCAATATTGTGCTGGGGATCGTTGCTTCGGGCGCACGTTGGCGCGACCGCGAGAGCAACGAGGCGTCGCTTACCCTGGACGACATCCTGGTTATTGCGCCCTACAACGCGCAGGTCTTTGAAATCCAGGCGCGCCTCCCCGGCGCGAGGGTCGGGACGGTTGACAAGTTCCAGGGGCAGGAGGCGCCCATCGTGATCTATTCCATCACGACCTCCAGTCATGGCGATGCACCGCGTGGCATGGAGTTCCTTTACAGCGCGAACCGGCTCAATGTGGCCACCTCCCGCGCAAAGGCACTGTGCATTCTCGTGGCCAATCCGGACGTGTTCGAGCCGGAATGTCGGACGCCGCGACAGATGCAACTTGCCAACGGGTTCTGCCGATATCTGGAGATGGCAGATATAGTCAAACCATAGGCTCCCGCCGCGAATTACGTCCATAGATGGCAGCGGGCCGCCACGTTAGACTAGACCCAGATATCCGCGGCACGGGTCGAAAAAGAACGTTTCGCATCAACATCGGCAACGAACTCCGACCACAAGCGGGATCCAATTTTTTGCCGCGCGAAAGCGCCAGCCATAGCCAGAAAGCCCCGCAAGACACCGCCAAGGTCATCTGTGAACCCTGTGAGAAGTGTTTCGGTGCTTGATCCGTATGCGAGGAAAAGGGCCTCACGGTAATTGGCCTTTCCCCTGTATCGGGATGCTTGGTGTATGAAGCCGACGCTTTTCCGGCTCAACCGGCCGTCCCGAAGCGCCTGGGCAGCTTTCGTTCGAAAATCGTTGACGCCAAGGCTTTTGAATTCCGACGTACTCATGAGGTCTTCTTTTGTACGCCACGCGTACCAGCTGGCTGATCCCGACAGGTACTCGGCCGCTGCCCCCAAGGCCTCCATTTTGGTGGTAGGCTTTATCAAGAGCCTGCCGCCACTGCCCTTTTTGTAAGTCGCAATCTCCGGCTTGTACGTCTTCTCGACGAGGCTGCTGACCCGCCAGTTGAAGGGTTCCATCGCCAGGCCACGGCTCGCGATGTCAGTATCCCACAATCGGGCTGTTCCGGCGTGGTCCTCTTGAAATGATCCGGACTGCGCGGCTGTCATGGCGCTGGCAGCATTGGCAATGCCATAGTACCAAGCAAGGATGCCGACCCGTGCGAAGTCGGACGTTTTTGTTCCCGCGCGGAATTGCTCGAGAGCTGACAGATGGTGCAACCCAAGGAAGAGCTGCTCAAGAACGGTATTCTCCACCAAGGTGTCCATGTTGCGTTTACCCTGACACGCGTAGAAAGCACCGGCGGCCTTGAAGCTTAGACCACTGTCCTGGGCGAGGATTCGCAGCGCGCGCATCCAGTTCACTGTTGATGGCAGGGCAAATTGCGGGTCAGGTTTGCCGCCCGGTTCGTTGATCGTGCCCTGCTTGATGATCCGATCGTACAGCATGACTTTTCCAGTTCGATTTCAGCGCAGCTGAGTATTTGAGTATTAAGGAAATTCGAGCGTGCACATACAAGACTCGCCGGATAGGGTCATGAAAAACAAGTCATTCCACAAGTGATGATGAGCCGCCATGTCCGACAGCCTAGCCGACCTGATCCTCACCCTGACACCCGAAGACGGGTCTTCCATCGACAATGGAGCCATGCTGGCTCTGCTGCGCGAGCATGTGCCTAGCTTGTCGGAGGATATCTATATCAGCGCGCGCGACACCCTCGTGGACGAGGGGGTCCTCGGCCGAGCACGTGGGCGAAGCGGATCGATATTTCGGATCGTCGAGGGGGTGATGGATGAAGATGAGGGCGGTGAAGATGCTGAAGATACGGGTGAAGACCACGATGGGTTCGAACTGATACCCACCGAAGAATCCACAACAGCTCAAAGGGCGAAACGCGCCAAGAGGAGCGTTGGCCGGTCCGGAGAACCGATCCAGGTCCTCAGCTATCGTCATGGAGAGAGGCGGGTGAACAACCCCGAGGTCGGGATGGTCCATGCCGGGACTGACCCTGACGGCGACAAAACCGCGTGGGCATATGATCCGCATCTGGACCCCGTGTTGAACTTCGACAGCGCACGCGGAGGGATCGAGAAGCTAATTGACGACGCTTTGGCGAGTGACGACCTCCAGCGGATGAGGGACGCGCTCGCGGAGCTCAAGCGACTCCAGCAGCCCTACCTCAACTGGACGGGCAAGGCCGAGCGGACGTCGTTCGAGGTCGACACTGTTTCGCTGCACGTTCATGAGCGGGTGGACCCGGCGACGATCCTAGCCAATGCCGCCAGGCGGCTGAAGGGTAAGGATGCAGGGGCTCAGTGGCGACAGCCTGACCTGTTCGCTGCCCCGTTCGAAAACCTGCCGCTGCGCCAGGCGCTTGATTTCTACAGCCATGAAAAGGGCTGGTCGAACCGACTGGTGGCGGGAGACAGCCTGCTGGTTATGAACTCTCTGCTGACCAAAGAGAGCATGGCGGGAAAGGTTCAGATGATCTACATCGACCCGCCCTACGGGATCAAATACGGGTCGAACTTCCAGCCCTTCACCAACAAGCGTGACGTGAAGGACAGGTCAGACGCGGATTTGACCCAAGAACCCGAGATGATCAAGGCGTTCCGCGACACTTGGGAATTAGGCATTCACTCCTACCTGACCTATCTGCGCGATCGGCTGGTTCTGGCAAAGGAATTGCTTAGCGAAAGCGGCTCAGTGTTCGTGCAGATCTCGGATGAGAACGTCCATCATGTGCGCGAGATGATGGATGAAATATATGGCGTCGAAAACTCCCTTTCACTAATCGCTTTCGTTAAAACGACCGGCCAAACAAGTGAACTACTATCAAATATTACTGACTATGCCGTGTGGTACGCCAAGGATAAATCGAAGGTAAAATTTCGACGGCCTTTGCGCCCTAAGACGATTGGTGGCGAAGGAACAGGAGAGTACACTGTCGTTGAAAGTCCGAGTGGCTCGCGCCGGCCGATGACGAAGGAAGAGCGAGCGGGACAGAAGCCGTTTTCTAAAGAAGATCGCATCCTTCGCCTAGATACCGCGACAAGCCAGCGACCTCCTGGTGACTTTCCGGTTCATCTCAACGGAATTACATTTCGACCTCAAAGCGGTTACTGGAAGACCTCTGACAAGGGTTTCCAGCGCCTTGCTGCAGCGAACAGGATTTCCGAAAGGACCGTAGGGTCCACCCTCTGTTACGTGCGATACGTCGATGATTTTCCGGCTATGGCTATTGGGAATCTCTGGGGCGATATGGCGTCGGGGGACAATCAGACACTTCAAAAGCTCTATGTAGTTCAGACTCTACCAAAGGTCATCGAACGCTGCCTCCTAATGACGACCGATCCCGGCGATCTGGTGCTCGATCCTACCTGCGGCTCGGGCACCACCGCCTTCGTCGCCGAGAAATGGGGGCGGCGCTGGATCACCTGTGACACCTCTCGCGTTGCCATCACGCTCGCCAAGCAGCGATTGATGACCGCCAGTTTCGAATATTACGCCCTCCGCTATCCCCATGAGGGGCTGAAGGGTGGGTTCGACTATGAAACCGTGCCGCACGTTACGCTGAAGAGTATCGCTAACAACCCTGACATCGACGCGATCTACGAGGAGGACCACCCGAAGATTGAAGCAGCGCTGGCAAGCCTAAACGCCACCCTGATCGCCACCCCGCCGATTCCTTTCCGCCCCGCACAAGGTGCCCGCAAGGGAAAGCCAGTCAGCTTTTCAGATGGTGACATTCTGAACGAATGGGAGGTGCCTTTCGCTTGGCCCTTTGGCAAGGACGACAATCCCCTCTGGCCCGCCGCCGCCAAAGAGCCGTTTGATTCCTTCCACACCACCCGCAAAGCCATGCAGCGCCGCATGGATCAATCCATCGCTGACCATGCCGAGCAGGAAACGCTCTACGACAAGCCGCGCGTCGACCGGACCCGCCTGCGCATCACCGGCCCATTCTCCGTCGAGGCGGTTCCAGCCCCCACCGTCTTGTCACTCTACGACAGTCTGCCGCCGGTTGAGGCCGACGACAGCATCGCCCGCACGGGGGAGACCTCGCGCCAGTCGCTCTGGCGCGACGAGCTCCTGAAAACCGGCGTCCGGGCCAAGGGTGGCGCGATGCTCCGCTTTGCCGAGTTCGAGACGCTGCCCGGCTTGCGCCACCTGCACGCCAGCGGATCACTTGCTAACACGGGCGAGCGTGTCGTCGTCAGCTTCGGTCCCGAACACGCCGCACTTGAACAACGGCAGGTGGAATTGGCGCTGACCGAGGCCGAAACCCTGCGCCCCACGCCAAAGTTCATCCTGTTTTGCGCCTTCACCTTCGACCCCGAGGCGGCAAAGGACATCGACGAGGTGAACTGGCCCGGCGTCACGCTGCTGAAAGCGCAGATGAACACCGACCTTCTGACAGAGGACCTGAAAAAGGCGCGGTCGTCGAACCAGTCCTTCTGGCTGATGGGCCAACCCGATGTGGAGTTGCGCAAGCGCAAGGACGGGATGTGGGAGGTGGAGGTCAACGGCTTCGACTATTTCGACCCCAAGGCGGGCGACCTGGTGTCGGGCGGGAAAAAGCAGATCGCCATGTGGTCGCTCGACACCGATTACGACCAGCGGTCGCTAATGCCGCATCAGGTGTTCTTTCCCATGGCAGATGCTAAGGGCGGCTGGAACCGGCTGAAGGCGACGGTCCGCTCCGAACTGGACGAGGATCTGCTGGAGCAATTCCACGGCACCGTGTCGCTGCCCTTCGCGGCAGGCGACAACCGGCGGATCGCGGTAAAGATCGTCGATGACCGCGGGATCGAATCCCTCAAGATCATGCCGCTCGAGGGCTGAACCCAATGTCCCTCATCATCAACACTCCTTTCGTCAGCCCGGCCCAGCATTGGGTCGAGGGTAAGGGTGGCAAGCTCGAGATCCAGCCCGAGCGACGCCCCGCGAGCTACGAGGTCTTCGACGCCCGTAACAACACCAAGCGGACCGAGGTGCTGAATCTAGTCAACACCATCCGTACACGTGTCGACGCCTGGCGCGAGGCGGGCTGGCCTGGGGTGACCATCGTTACACGCAAGCTATTGGAACACTGGCACGACAAGGAGGCGCGGCAGCATCCGTTCTACTTCTGCCAGCTGGAGGCGATCGAAACGCTGATCTGGTGGGTCGAGGGCGCGGAGGCCTTCAAGCAGGGCATCGCGATCCCCGGCGATGGCGGGACGTGGGAACGGCTCTGCAACAAGATGGCGACCGGCGCCGGCAAGACCACGGTGATGGCGATGATCATCACTTGGCAGGTGCTGAACGCGCTAACCTATCCGAAGCGCAACAAGGATTTCGGCCGCGCGGTGTTCATCGTGGCGCCCGGCCTGACGGTGAAGGAACGCCTGCAGGTGCTGCTGCCCAGCGAGGGCAGCTATTACGACGAGTTCAACCTCTGCCCTTCGGAAGCGCTGCGGCAGAAGCTAAACCAGGCCGAGGTGCTGATCGAGAACTGGCACACGCTGATGCCGCTTAAGGAGCCGGAGCGTTCTATCGTGAGAAAAGGCCGGGAGTCTGATGAGGCGTTCACCCGCCGTGTGCTGGGCAAGCTGGCCGCCCACAAGGATATCATCGTCATCAACGACGAGGCGCACCACGCCTATCGCAAACCGCCCGAGGTGAAGATCAGCAAGAAACTGGCGGCCGAACAGGGCATCGACCTTGACGAGGCGACGCGCTGGATCGAGGGGCTGGACCGCATACACAAGACGCGCCGCATCCAGCGCTGCTTTGACCTTTCCGCCACCCCGTTTGCGCCGACCGGCAAGAAAAGCACGGACACGGCACTGTTCGACTGGATCATCTCCGATTTCGGGCTGAACGATGCGATCGAGGCCGGGCTGGTCAAGACGCCGCGCGTCGTGGTTCGGGACGATGCCCTGCCAGACGCCAGGACGCTGCGGTCAAAACTCTATCACATCTACCGCGACCCGTCGGTGTCCGAGGATCTGAACAGGGCCAAGGCCGCGCCGCACGAGGCGCTACCGAAACTGGTGCAGGACGCCTATACGCTTCTCGGCGCCGACTGGCGCGAGACGCAGAGGCAGTGGCGAGATGCCGGACATCATACCCCGCCGGTGATGCTGACGGTATGCAACCGCACCGAGACGGCCGCGCGGGTCGAGCACTATTTCAACAAGGGCGACTCGCACTGGCCCGAGCTGCATGCCCCGAACAAGACCTTGCGCGTTGATTCTAAGGTGCTTGAGAAAGCGGAAATCGGCGAAGCCGCCACGTCTGACAAGGACTACGAGAACAGGCTGAAGGGCATCATCGAGGTTGCGGACTTACCAGAAACTCGAAAGCAGCAGCTTCTCGGTATGAAAAAGGAAGAGCTGCTGCGCGAGATCGTGGACAATGTCGGTAAGCGCGGGGCTGCCGGCCAGGACCTGCAGAACGTAATCTCCGTAGCGATGTTGTCCGAGGGCTGGGACGCCAAGAACGTGACACACATCATGGGTTTGCGCGCGTTCACGTCGCAGTTGCTGTGCGAGCAGGTCGTCGGCCGCGGGCTGCGCCGGGTCTCCTACGATACCGATGAGAATGGGCTATTCCTGCCAGAGTATGTGAACGTCTTCGGCGTTCCGCTGTCCATTTCCGAAACGGGAGAAAGTGGGGACGCGCCTCCACCTCCCAGGCCGACCACCCAGATCGAAGTCATCCCGGAAAGGGCGAACCTCGAGATAAAGTGGCCCAACGTGTTACGGATCGAAACAGTGGTGAAGCCTCAGTTGACCATGGCATGGGACGAGGTGCCGGCCCTCGTGCTTGATCCCTCCTCAACCCCGATCAGCGCCGAACTGGCGCCGGCCTTGGGTGGTGCGACGGACATGGGCAAGGTCACTGCGATCGACCTCGAACGCCTTCCGGATGGCTTCCGACTGCAGAGATTGGTATTTCAGGCAGCACGTAAAGGCTTCGCTGAACTACGCCACAGCTTCTCGGGAACGGAGGAGTATCTTGCCGCGCAACTGGTTCGCATCGTTGAGAGCTTCCTGAATTCCAAGCTGTTGGATATTCCGTCACTCTTCCATTCCGATCCTCTCCGTCGACGGATTCTCATCGCGCTAAACATCGATCTCGTCGTTCAATATGTGTTGCGCTACGTCAGCGAGCACAACACGGAACGGCTCACCCCGGTCTTTGACGAGGAAAACCCTATAGGCGCCACCGGTCAAATGCGGACCTGGTATACGACCAAGCCCTGCTTTTTGGCGTTCAAGTCGCATATCAGCCACCTTGTCGGGGACTCCTCATGGGAAGGTCATGCGGCAAACGTTTTCGAGAGCCGTGATGATGTCGTCGCCTACGCCAAAAACGATCATCTGGGCTTCCAGATTCAGTACATGTGGGCCGGTTCGCGTCGCAGATACGTGCCCGACTTCCTTCTGCGACTATCGAGCGGCAAGATGCTCGCGCTCGAAATCAAGGGAACGGATAGCGCGCAGAACAAGGCCAAGCGCGACGCACTTAGTGAGTGGGTCAAATCGATCAATGGGACTGGTGGGTTTGGCCAGTGGGCTTGGGACGTCGCCTTCAAGCCCAGCGATGTGCAGGACATTATCTCCGAGCACGCCAATGCTTCTCGGGTGAGTGCAATAGCGCAGTGACCCATTGTTCCGCGATCTGATAGCCGCGATCTGTCGGGCGCTTGTCAGAATGACGGTTCCTGAAGATGCGTCAAAATTTGACCAGACCGCACTGGATCGATCCTGTCTGCCTCTGCGAGTGCCCAACGTTGCCATGATTCAAGTGCCGAGGCATCGATATCAGCCGAGCCTTCATCCATCGCGCGACGGACGCGCTCAACAAGCGCGCGAATGTCTTCAGCTTGACGTAGCAGCTCTCCGCTGGTCCTCAGGTTTTGCAGGCGCTTTTGGTTAAGTTGAACCAGCCGTTCCTGGCGCTGTTTCTCCTTTTCAATCCGCTCCCGCTCTGCACGCTCCTCGGCTTCCCGCAGGCTAAGGCGAAACTTTTTCTCGCCAGCCACGATGATTGCAGCCGCGATCTCAGCGATCTTTGACTCAAGCTTGGCGTCACCGTCATCCTGCCAAGAAACTGTATTCTTGCGGTCGAAACCCGGATCGATCCGCAGGGCAAGCGGGGTTGATGCTGGCAGGTCTGGCGCCGGCCGCACGTACCCCTGCTGACGCACGGTGCGGTGGCTGCCGACTATTCCTATGTCCAAACCAAGATAGGAATCGCCGATGGCTGCTCGCGCGTGAATTTCTCCATCGCGCTCGTAGGCATCACCGTCATGGCCGCGCTTGCTGAGCGCCAACAACAGCGCATTGAAGATTTTCAGCCGCCGCTTGCCTAGTGGATTGTCGAACTTGGGTTCGTCATAGGTCCACTCGCGTCCTGCATTTTTGTCGCGGCGACGCTGCTCCTGCTTGAGCAGTTGAACGAGCCCTTTGTGAGGCCTGTCCAAGGTCTGCGGGACGGAAACTTTGCCAATCGCCTGCAATTCCTGTGCGTGGAGTTCGTCGAGGTCTTCTGGAACCAGAGCGGATGCAAATGGCCCGTTGGATGCAAGAGGGGCTGCAATTGTCAGAACCTTTGCGAAGCGAGCGTCGACACTTGCTCGGCCCATTTCACCGGGGCGCCGCGGTGGCGCCTTGGGTAGTGCTGGCACCCCCTTTCCGGCACGGATCTTGTTCCAATAGCCTTGCGGCGGCGACGCAACGCCACATCGCGTCAGCAGCTTCTTCAGCCCGACGTCGGACAGTTCGAGCTTCGCCGCCAAGTCCCGCATCGGTGCAGACCAGGCGAACGCAATCAGATCGTCGGGCAACACAAGAATGTCTTTCTGCCACACGTCGGCTTACCTCCATTTGTTCAGTAAGGTTGCTTCTGACACGTCATCGCGGTGTCGATATGACAGACCTGACTCGAGAGCCGTCAACTCGTAGAACGGCATCGCCGCTGTGCTCATGATCGCGTTTGGTCCCCCAGGATGCGACCACAGAATGCGGTGCATCGTCGCGACGCGCAGATTGGCTGAGCTTAACGCTCACATGGCCGTGTTCAAAAAATGGGCTGCATTTGGAGTGCCTCGCCACTGTTGCCCGGCGTAAGGTCTGTGTCGCGGTGGCGCGCAAGCTGGCAGTGATAATTCACGCCATGTGGAACGATAGCACAGTTGCTGTTGGCAATCCGGCGGCCCGCGAAACCGACGCCGAGCAGCGCGCCCATGTCAAGGACCGCAAGCTGCTGAGAGCGTATCGATGAGCGGTGCGACGGCATTTGAAACGCGTGGCGCCGGCACGCTGACCGACGCCATCTGAACAAGGAGATCCGCCCCGGCGGATGAGGACCGATGCAGACCAGGAACGACGGAACGCACGTTATCCTGCCTGCGGCCGACCCGATCGAAAGACGGACGGACTGCGCTCGATTGCCTGTGACGATGCTCCGTCAGTCCGATGGAAAAGTGCGCCACGACGGTTCGAGCGCTGCATTCGTGCAGCCAAAACACCCCGTCGCAGAGCGCGGAAGATTGCACGGCGCATCGGAACTCGACGCCCAAAAGCGGAATCGTAGCGCAGAGAATAGATTCGTATATTATCGCATCCTGAAGGAGGAACGACGATGGTTACAAAGTATCGCCAGACACAACCGATTAAGATGGCAGGATAAAAGGCCGCACATTGTGCTACGGTCGAGTGGTTGTTTTTCAGTGGGTTACCTGGTGGTTGCACAATGTGCGAGAGTTAGCTACACCTTGCGGCGATGATGATTTATGAGCTGTTTCAGTTACTTGATGCAATGTGTCGTGCGTCGGGCCGAGACTTGCGGAGGCTGGGCAAGGAAGGGGACGCGGTAAGAGGCGACGGCGCGTCACGCGGGTGATGAGGTGGCCTCTGGTCGGCAGGTCGGTTAGTTTGGTAGATCGATAATGTCAAAACCTCGTTGTCGCTTTCGGAGCGCCTGCCGCATCATCTTTGATTACGCACGTCGATGCTCAGCAGCTTGGACCTTCAGCGTTGTCTTGCCAAGCGCGAGATATCTACACCGCTCGACGTGAGTCGCTGCTGAGCCGTTTCACAGAAAGAAGGCGTGAACAACGCAGACTTCTGCGCTACCTCTGGATCACTATCTCGGAACGTGGAGCCAACCGCTGCGCCTGCCTCAACCTCATCCCCTCGACTTCGACTGGCGATACTCCGCCGCATCAGTTCAGGCGATATGTGGCTTGGTCTCGCCTGAGGCAACCGTCCTAACCGTAGGCACGCCCTCTGTCTCTCGCTACCTCGATCTAGCTTCGAGGGATTCGATTCTTGTCGATCGGCAACCTTTTCAAAACGTCAGGAAACACATTGTAGTGGACGTCGGAGAAGTGACGCTGAAGATCCAGCAATCGATAGCAATTCTTGATCCACCTTGGTATCCAGCCGAGGCGAAACGATGGATAGCTTGGGCAGCTTCGGTCGTCGGCCGAGGAGGGCAAATCCTTGTAACCCTTTGGCCAGAGCATACCCGGCCAACCGGGAGGGCGGAACGAGAAGAACTCGCTAGCTGGGTCGGTGGATGGGGGAACCTCAATGATGCTGGCATCGCGGTAGAATACCTTTCGCCAGAGTTCGAACAGGCGGCCGTCAGGAGGGCTGGAGGCAAAAGTTCAGAAGGAGAGGCTCGACTTGGCGACCTTGTCAGCATATCGGTCAACTGCGAACCTAGTATGCCGCCACCCCGCATTGAGCCGGGGCGATGGGTTCGCTTCACTATCAACGACTATCAGCTCGCTGTCCGTGATGCGCCGCACTCCACCGGTCTGTCCACAGTGGCACAAGTCCTCGGAGCCGAGGGATGGACCTGGCCTCACGTAAGCCGGCGGGCGCTTGGCCGGGATCGTATCGGCTTGTGGAGTTCACAGAACGAAGTCGCCATGGTTAGCGACAGCCATCATCTGGTTCAGGCATTGCGGGCGTACCTGACCTTGGAGCTACCGCCGACGGAACTGTTTCGTGCCTATCCGGCACTTGAGCAGTGGCGCATCCCGAAACCACCCTTTTGGAGGACTGCAGAGTGGCAACACCGGTCATAGCGCTGAGGTTCAGGGACACCACGCCGGGCATCGACACCATTCAATCCCACCGTGAGATTATTTCGACCAAGGGTTTCGTCTGGTGGGGCTGGTGGAAGAAGACGTTCGAGGACGAGCACCTCGATGCGCTAGACACCATGAATGGCCCAACGATCGCCTATATCGTCGACCGCTCCACCAGGCGGATGTTCACTGCGACGGTTGAGGTCTGGCGCCGCGGGTTGCTGGACGGTGACGAGCTGGCTGCCGTTCCAGACTACTATGTCGACGAGCGTGACCGCATCTTCGGCTGGTTCAAGCTCACCGAGATCCAAGCATGCGAATATCTCGACGAAGTAGCAAACAGGTTTGGCGATCACACTCTGGTGCCACTCGACGGGAAGGCCCATCAACCCGATCGCGTAGCCGCGACGACCCGCGCCAACCGGTCGACGATCCTTCACTTGTCCGATCTTCATTTCGGACCGGACTACGACTTTCTCCTGCAGGGCGAAACACCGGCTATCGGCAACACGAAGAAGACGCTCACGGAGGCCCTTATGGATGATCTGGGCAGGATAGGTGTCCAGAACGATATCGGCACAATCCTGGTTACCGGGGACTTCACCACCAAGGGCGATTGGAGCCAAGCCACACGCAGCAGCATCCTGGCCGAGTTTGTGAGCCTCACTCAGGCGCTCGGTCTCGAGCGAGACCAGATCGTAGCCGTTCCCGGAAACCATGACATTGTCCGCGCGATGGATCCGTCGAGCGTGGATCCCGCCAAGCTGGCGGTGAGCAACCAAGCGACATACGAGCATGAGCTCCAGTACCGCATCTTCTGCGAGGAGCTAATGGGCCGCAGCTGGAGGAAGACGCTGAACTATGTTCGGCGACTGCAGCTCGGTGACGTAGATGTGCTGATCGGCGTGCTGAACTCATGCACCATCGTTCAAACCGAATGGAGCGAGTACGGCTACATCGGCGACAGCGGGATCGACGCCTTGCGCGAACTCGGCGACGAACGGATCGATCGACCGACATTCAAGATTATGGCCCTGCATCACCATCTTTTGCCGGTGACGAGTGTCGCGACGCTGAGCAAAAAGGGCATAACGCTTTCTGTAGATGCCCCGCGAATTCTGGACGCCGCTGAGCAGGCTGGAGTGCAACTGGCAGTTCACGGCCATGAGCACATGCCACGGGTGGTAAAATACGACAATCAGTCGCTTGCCGGTGCTCCACAACAGCCGGCGATTTATGTCGTTTCAAACGGCAGTACGGGCGTTTCGCCGGTGCGGCGTCCCGGCAACGAACGCAACACCTACTGCGTCTTCCGCTTGAGCGACAAGGAAATGCACCTGACGATGCGCGAGCTGCGTGCTGACGGCAAAGCCGGTTCATTCCTCTTCTGTGGCGACTTGGAAATCTCGCCGATTTTCCCGAAGGCGGCGGCCTGAACCTCATCCCGATCGGCCTGCTTGTCCCCTCGCGTCAAGGTGCGACAGTTGAGTGTACTGGCGCAGTTACTCGTGGCCTGTGCAAAACTGGCGGGAAAGCGGGGAACATTCGCTTGCCCAGGTGGCGCTAAAGGGCACTATGTGCCCTTTAGCCGGACGGGTTGCTATCGGCCAATGAAGAAATCAGATTGGGTATCGCTTTGAATTTTCGGAAGGATGAATCGCTAGACGCGTTGGCGCAGGCCGGGAACGTGGCGCAATTCATCAGCTTTTTTCCCACGTCCGGTGGCGCGTTCTCTCAGAGTTACTCGCGCGTCTTCGGTTACGCCCTCAACCACCACTTCTCTGACGTCCAGGAGGGCCTTGCGGCGCTGCTGGCCGCGAGTGTGGATGCATCGATAAATCTGCGCAGCTATGCCCCGGACAGTCCACGGAGCAAAGAGTTTGTCTACGGCATCCGCGACGTGCGGGAAGCTCTCGCCGGGCTAACGCGGCTTATTTCGTCGGGCCTGTTCGTGATCGCCAATGAGACCATCGACATCAATGATGGCGGGGTTTCCGGCGTGGTCCAGGGCGGCATCATGGAGTTCGCTCCTGATGACACACCGAGGTGTGTCGAGAAGCCCGGGGTAGCTTCCCTGCCCTTGCCTTGGGCGCTTGACCTGCTCACGAAGGTCTATGGATTTCGACCTGAGCTTGAGATGCAGGGCCAGGGACGGCTTGAGTTCAGCATTCACCCTCGACCACGCGGCTGGAAAAACAGCCACACGCTATGCTGGGAGTGGGAGCCAGAAAATACGGCAACGGCGGCTGCCAACATGAACTGGCCTAACCGCTTCAGCCGACATATCGGCGACAAGGCGTTCGGGCTACTCATGGCCGAACTCGTAGGCGCAAATGTGCCAGCTACCAATGTCTTCGGGCGGCGCGTTGCGCCTTTCACCTTCGGAAAGCCAACGGGAAGTCATGAGGTCTGGACCCGCACCTGTCCGCATGAGCCAGAGCCAGGAAGGTACACAACCCTCAAGGGCTGGACTGACCCATTCAAGCTTATGTCCGCGGAAGATCCCAACCACACTTCTATCGCTTCCGTAATCTGTCAGGCCGCGGTGCCGGCGGTCTATTCAGGCGCCGCCATTGTCACGATCGATGGAACGCTGCTCGTGGAAGGCCGCTCGGGTGAGGGCGACGGTTTGATGCTGGGTCTCGATCACGCAGAAGAGCTGCCATCTGCGGTCGCCAAGCAGATCGACGTGGTTTACGGCATGTTGTCCCGCTCGCTTGGACCTGTACGGTTCGAGTGGGTCTACGACGGTCAGACGGTCTGGGTTGTACAACTTCATCGCGGTGCAACCCAGACATCACATGCCGTCCTCGTGCCGGGAGAAGCGGCCCACTGGCTCACCTTCGAAGCAGCCGAAGGGCTCGAGGCGCTGCGAACATTCCTGCATGACATGCCAGCCGATGCAGGGTTGAAGATTGAAGGCGAGATCGGACTTACCAGTCACTTGGCCGACCTCGTCCGAAAGGCCAAGCGACCAGCCAGGTTAGCAGTGCCAGCCTAAAGGCCCTCCTGCGGATGGCTGCCTGGCCTCCGCCACAGGTCCTCGATTTCATTGCCGTTGACGCGTTGCGCTGAAAGAAGGTGACTGACGGCGTCTGGGACACTGTAGGCGACGGTCAGCTCGACCAAGGCATTTTCCAGGGGTCTCGTTTGCCTTCGCTCGTCAAACGGATAGTCGGCAATCTTCATGAACGTGCCCTTCCCTCTCGGTTGGGGATTCATGATCGTGGACCCGCTGTTTATCGGGCTGAGGAGGATGTTGTCGCGGTGGGCGGCGACCAAGGACGCAGTGTCAAACGTCAGAATTGTGTGCGGCCGATCCCGGTATGCCTTGGCTGCCAGAAGCCTGTGCAGCCTCTTCTTGTGCAGCCAAAAGAAGGTCTTGCCATTGAGTATCTTGTACCACTGAAAGGGTGTCAGCCCGTCCTGAAGGCATTTCTGGAGCGCGCTGTCGCTCATCGGCTTATTGTCGCGAATGACGGCATTGGGCAGCCCATCCATTGCGATATCGACGCTTTCGGGGCGGAGCCTCTCCTCAACGGCAAGTCGCTGGTCGCCAGAAATCCCGTAGGCATCGAGGAGCGCTGTCGCGCTCATCAGCCCGTGATCCCGGATCGATGGGAACGAACCGTCCTCTGCCATGTGGTACAGCCGCGGATAAGTGCTGATCAATTCGTTTTCCTGCACCTGCAGTTCCTTAGTTCCACTGCCGCCGGTCAATGATGACGGCGTCCTTCCCGAAGTCCTTCGAAATCAGCGACACGCGGGCGTTGGTGACCTTCTCCACCCGCTCGATGAAGTCCCTTGTGGTCGCGTTGAGCTCCTCGAAGGTCTTCGCTTTGCGATTGTCGATTCCAAGATAGTCAGCGAAGGTCAGCGCGATATCCGTTACCCCGTTGATGCTGGCGGCGCGCCGCACCTGCTCCCAGTCAAACTCGGCGATGCGGCGTTCTTTTCCAGAAACAGTGCCAACTTCGATCTTGTGTAGCTCAGCCGCAGGAATATCGCTCCGCGCGGCGATGTCCTCGACGGTAATCTCGCGCATCATCGGCCCCGACGTGCCGCCGACGCGGATGGGATAGGTCCGCATGACCATGATCACCCGCCGGACCCTCGTTGGCGCGATGCCGGCATCGGCCAGGCAACCGGATGCCGTTGTATCGCGCGAGGTTACAAATGGGTACTCACCGTGATGCAGGCTGAGATCGGTTCCCTGGGTGCCCTCGAGGAGAACCGACTTGCCGGCAGCATAAGCCTTCTCGAGCTCGGCCTTGGTGTCACGGATGAACGGCTTGAACTCCGGGACGCCTTTAGCGAGACGGACCTTACTGCCCCAGTACTCGTTGCCGTCTCGCCCCAGGATCTTCCGCGCCGTAGCAATTCCGACGCCCTTTTTCGTCGAACCGATGATCTCGAGGGTGCCTGCTTCCCGTTCGATGTCGCTGTCCTCGATGATGATAGCCTGCGGATCGATCGACAGCCTGTCTTCGGTGAGCTTGAGGTCAGAGATCTCCCTGAGCACCTGCTTGACTGACAGGGTTGCGCCAGCTCCGATCAGGATCTTTGCGTCAGGATTGCTTTGCGTGCCCGAGGGCAGTTGGATGTAGTCGTACTTGGGATCGGCGACCTTATGCCCGGCATTAGGTCCACCTACCCGCATAAGGACATCGTAGTTCCTGGCGATAAAAGCGCAGATATTGCCCTTTCCCTCGCTTCCGTACTGAGCGCCGACCAGAACGTCGACACACCGGACAACCTCGCGGGGAAACAGGCCAAGTCCCGCAGTTGCCTGGGCCAGCAACGATTGGGGGCTCGAACGGTGGGTTTCCAAAACCACGTTGGCGATTTCCGCGAGCGTCTCGATCTTGCTTTCCGTCGCTCCGTGCTCGCGTGCCGCGTCGTAGCTGTTGAACTCCCGGATCTCCGCGTTGCGTGCCAGGTACCTCTCGCGCAACACACCAATCGGCGCAGTGAGGTGGACGTGAACGACTTTGTCGCCGAACTTGTCGCGGAAATGTTTAATTTGGTCCAGCGTCCGGACAGCATCCACCATCCAAATCCAATCCGCCGGAGCTCCGTTCGTTTCGGCCAAAAAATGATCGAGGACCCACTTTCCGTTGGTCTCAATGTCGAGCTTGTCGCCAAGCTTGATCAGTGCGTCGCGATCATCGGTGTCGCTGGCGCGTAGCAATAGCGCCCGTGTGGACACGCGTTTCGCGTCGAAACGTGACGTCAATTGCTCGGTAAACATCGACTTGCCGGCCGTAAGCGGGCCGGACACCAAGAAAATTGGATTCAGTGCAACCTCCCACCACTAGCAGTCCTGATCCTCTTCCGACTCACATCGGAACCCGAGGACTCAGACTCTCCACGTCGAAGAGATACGCATCGATCTCAAATCAATCCATAGCTCGCGCGAAGGTTTTTCGCTGAGAGACGCCAGATTGAGTTAGTTTTTGCTGTAAGTTCTATTGCAAGGCTTGATATCGGCGAAGAAACGCACTCTTGGCTTCGCGCGGCGAAAGGAATCGTACCTTTACTAGGGCGGGTGCGATCTGATCACGCTTAGCCCAGTCATCGGTGCCTGCCGGCATGATCTGAGCCTGCTCGGCGGCCAGCACACGCAGATCGGCTCGCTTGATTGCCGGACTTGGCTGAGTGCTAATGCCAAACCGCTCAGCGATCGCGCGCTGCATCTCAGTTTCAATCTGCCTGTAGTCCGGAAGAATCTGCTTGAGGGGACGCGTAATATCGCCAAGGAAAGCTTCCGCTGCATCGTGCAGCAAAGCGGCCAAGGGGTCCTCTTCCACGAGGTCGCTGACCAGCAGGCTGTGCTCGGCCACAGAGTAAAAATCGAGACACTGGCCCGCATAGCGGCACTGAAGCGCCAGGCCGTGTGCAATATCCTCGATGGTAAAGTTGCTGGTACGCGGCGAGAGAAGGTCCAGCCAGGCGCCGCTGTGCAACATGATCGAGGGCCCGACTTCGATCTTCACCGCTGTTACCTGCTGCCTGCTCCACGCCATGCCCACACCCTAAACTACCTATCTGCCACCACAGATCAATGAACTTGCAAATTTGCAAGTTCTACCCTATGCGAAAGGGATGAGGCTGACAAGTGAAGAAGCATCTAGAATCGCGAGGGACCTCAAAATTGCATTGGCCGATCGGCACATGGGTGCCGCAAATGCCGCTCGCCTAAGTGGAATCGAGCCCAGCCGTCTCAGCCGCATACTGGGCGGGCACTTCGCAACGCTAAATCCCAATGTAGTTCAAATTTGCACGTTCTTGGGTGTAGCGCTGCCGGGGGACCGGTACACCGAGGGTGCTACACGCATAATTGGCAGCGCTCTAAGGGTGTGGGACGGAAGTCCCGATGATGTCGAGGAAGTGGTGAAGCTGTTCAATCAGATTGCCGTCCTGCGCCGTCGTTAGTGCAGAGCAATGCAGCGCAAAAGATTGGGATTAGGTTGATCGCGGCAGCTCAACGAGCGCCCCAGAAAGACCCTGCTCTATCAGACGCCAGCGGAGAAGTTCGCTGACTGTGTTGCAGCGATCGGTTGAGCCCGCCGCCATGGTCGGTCACCGTCGCCGCAATCTGACGCCCGGATGGTTGCCGTTAGTGAATTCCACGCCCTCGACCTCAAGAACAGCACGGATCTTGTCCTGGGTTTCAGCGGACACGACGGCAGCGCGCTTACTGTCGCTCTCACAGCGTTTTATCGTTGGAATAGAGACGCCAGCCCGGCGGGCAAGCTCCGCTTGTGAGAGACCGATCAACGCTCGGGCCGCCCGCATCTGTGCTGTTGTCACCAATTTCTGTTGATCCCTTTAGATCATTGCGCTATGATCCAAAGGTATCAGTGGATACCCTTGGCCTGTGGTCGGGGGTGCGGCTAGACGCAGTGTTGACGCACCGTGCCTAGCCTGACCACATCCAAAGCTGTCTGGAGCTCGGATCATGGCTGATTCCGACAATACCACGACTTTGCCTCTCGTCACGTGCAGGAGGGTGCCTGCGCGAACGGGAATTGCAATGACTGGATCGCATCCAGGGACGATTGCCTCCATCGATTTAGGAAGAGACCAATCGGCCGACCCTGCAGTAGCAGCGTGGCGCGAATGGCGAGCTGCTCACGAAGAGACTGAACGGTTGAGCCGTGAGCAGCAGCGTTTGGAGCGGAAGCTGGTAGAAACAGTCGGCTTTCCTTGTGTGATGATCCAGCTGTCGGAAGGTAGGACCGTTACGCTGCACTCACTTGAGGCACTTCACGATGTGCTAAACGCCGGCTCTGTCGACTTGGCAGTTGGTGCGAAAGCTGAGGCCGATTTGGCGGCTCATCAGGCGCGCTGGGATGTTTCTGACCGGGCGATTGGCTATTCTGCCACGTTGCGCGCTGAAAGTGAGGCAGCCGATCGGGCAGAGACGTTGCTTGAAGAATTGTCGAAAACGCCGGCTATCTCCCTTGCCGGTGTGGCAGCGAAGCTTGATGCCATACTCAGGGAAGGACAGCCGTCGAAAGGCGATGCCGAGTTTCCCTGGCCACAAATCCGTTCTGTTCTGGAAGATATTGGTCGGATCAGCGGGCAGCCAGGGCCGAGCTGACCGCACGAGGCCGTTTCAAGCACTCGGCAGCTCCCTATCATTCGGATCTTTGGAGGGTGTCGCGAGGGAGCATACCGCGACCAATTTTCTATGAGGGAGTGATGCAATTGCGAAAGGCATTGGTGGAATCAACGCGCCCCCGCGTCATCCGGGCGTGGCCAAAGCCTGAAACCGAGCATAGCCCGCATCCCGCAGATCGGCACGTCGGCAAGCAGATCGCGATCGTTCGCGTCCAGTCGGACGTATCGCAAGCTCAGCTTGCGCGATCCATAGGCATCAGCTTCCAGCAGCTCCAGAAATACGAGAACGCCAGGAACCGCGTGAGTGCTTCCATGCTCTACGAGATCGGCAGGTCGCTGGACGTTCGCGTCAGTCGCTTCTTTGAAGGCCTGCCTGGTAATGAGACCAGCCGTGAAGCTCCGCCTCTGCCTGTCGACGAGCGCCTCGACTTCATCGCGAGCGCGGAAGGCCGGCGCCTGATCGCGGGGCTGATGCATCTTCCCTCACGGGTGCGTGGTCGCGTAGCAGCTATAATCGCCGCATTGGGAGAGGAATTGGCGGGGCTCGACGCGAATAGGTGTGCCGAGGCGAGAGACGAACACCTGCCGGCTGACCGCAAGATCGGCTGATAGATGGTTGCGGCTGTCGAGTAGCAACCGCGAGTGTCGTCAGTAGTGGTCAAAGCCGGGAGGTTCCCATGCCCCAGCTTCGCACCGGCCATCTGCCCTCTGCGTCCTTTTCCTCTAGCGCGAAGTAAAATTCCCTGAATCGATGCGCCTCAATGTGTGGCAGCATGTCCGAAAGTTGCGCCCTGGTGACGTGTAGGGAGAGGCTCAGCGACGCCAACTGATCGGCTTCAAAAAGAACGCCGGCGTCGGGATGCTCAGTCTTCATGGGCGTGGGAGCCATGATCATGACGATTCCGGGCCATCTGAAAGCTGCATTCGGCATGATGAGCGAGGCAGGCAGTATGGCATACGTGAACTCGACTGATTGGCGGGGCGGGCCTGGCTGCACGACCTGGCCAAAGTTGATGTCAGCTGAACCGACGATCTCACCGCGCCATTCGCCTGTAACAATCGGCGGCAGTTGAAGACGGGTTGCCTTCTTTCGGACTGTCATTCCCTAGGTTTTGCGTCAGGAAGCCGGCAACATCAACACCCGCTGCCTCAAGCCTACACCCAGCAGCCGCGACGACCGCCAGGCCGGTTCGTGCGAATCTGATTAGGTCGCGTGTTGACCAGGTGTTGACCAAGATGAAAACAGAGAGGGCCACCGTTTGGTGGCCCTGATCTAAACGCTTAATTTCCTTGAGGAAACTGGAGCGGGTGAAGCGATTCGAACGCTCGACCCCAACCTTGGCAAGGTTGTGCTCTACCCCTGAGCTACACCCGCTCGCGCGGCCTTGGGCCGCAAGCCGCGCCTATATGGCCGAAGAGCGCGCCGATTGCAACAGGGAAATGACGGTCTTTTTGGAGCTAGCTCTTCATACACTGAAGGTTCGTTTCGAACCGGCGGATTCCGCTGGCCCACCGGGGCGATCTTGCCCCGAGGGCATGGTTGGCCGTAAACGGCATAACCCTTCCCGATGATGCGAGGACCGATGCCGAAGACCGAAGCCGAGCTTTACGCCTTTCTTGCCGATCTCGGCATCTCCGTCTCGACGATGCGCCATCCGCCCTTGTTCACGGTCGCCGATTCGCAGGCGCTGCGCGGCGAGATTCCGGGCGGCCACACCAAGAACCTCTTCCTCAAGGACAAGAAGGACAATTTCTTTCTCGTCACCGTCGGCGAGGAGGCGGAGGTCGATCTCAAGCAGATCCATCACCTGATCGGTGCTTCCGGCCGCGTCTCGTTCGGCAGGCCGGAGATGCTGATGGAGCTGCTCGGCGTCATTCCCGGCGCGGTCACCGTCTTCGGCCTGATCAACGACACGGCCGGCCGGGTCAAGGTGGTTCTCGACCAGGAGTTGATGAGCCACGAGGTCATCAACGGCCATCCGTTGACCAATGAGGCGACGACGACCATTGCCGCCGCCGATCTCGTCAGATTCGTCGAGGCAACCGGCCACGATGCTGTTATCTTGAAAGTCTCGGCTTGATCGCCACATGGATGGCGAAAACCGAACTCCGACAATGACGCGCCGCGCCTTCATGCCGGCAGCAGTGCGACCGAAAGGGCGATGACATGAGTGACAACAACCCGTTCAGCGGCTCATTTGGCGGCAATGCCGGCCAGTACGCCCAATCCGTCCAGTATGGCGGGGCCGACCGCGCCAAGGTCTCGCTCGGCGAGGCACCGGCCGCCGCCGAGCTGATCAAGGACACCACGACCGCGACATTCGCGGCCGACGTCATCCAGGAATCGCGCCGCCAGCCGGTGCTGGTCGACTTCTGGGCGCCCTGGTGCGGCCCCTGCAAGCAGCTGACGCCGCAGCTCGAGAAGGCGGTCACGGCCGCCGGCGGCAAGGTCAAGCTGGTTAAGATGAACATCGACGACCATCCCTCGATCGCCGGCCAGCTCGGCATCCAGTCCATTCCCGCGGTCATCGCCTTCAAGGATGGTCAGCCGGTCGACGGCTTCATGGGCGCCATTCCCGAAAGCCAGATCACGCAATTCATCCAGAAGGTCGGCGGCAAGGGCGGCGGCGGCGCGCCGCAGATCACCGAAGCGCTGGCCGCGGCCGCCGAGGCGCGCGAGGCGGGCGACGTCCAGACCGCGGCCGACATCTATGACGCGATCCTCGAGCAGTCGCCCGAAACCATCGAGGCGATCGCCGGGCTTGGCGAGATCCTGTTCGAGGCCGGCGACAGCCAAGGCGCCGAGGCGGCGCTTGCGAAAGCGCCCGAGGACAAGAAGGACGCGCCGGCGCTCGCGGCGCTGCGCGCCAAGATGACACTCGCGGCGGAAGCGGCCGCGCTCGGCAATCCGGCCGAGTTCGAGCGCCGGCTCGCCGCCAATCCGAACGATCATCAGGCGCGGTTCGACCTGGCGATGGTGCAGAATGCGCGCGGCGAGCGGATGCAGGCCGCCGACAATTTGCTGGCCATCGTCAAGGCCGATCGGACGTGGAACGACGACGGCGCCCGGGCGCAGCTGCTGAAGTTCTTCGAGGCGTGGGGGATGACCGACGAGGCGACGCTCGCGGCGCGGCGCAAGCTGTCGTCGCTGTTGTTCTCCTGAGCGTCTTGCCGGCTTTGTTGCCGGCCCCTTTTGCCGGATAAGGGGCTTGCGCAAGGCGGCAACTGCGCCAGATAGGGGCAGTGGCTTGCTCTGCCGGCGAACGGATTGGACAAGCCGGGCTGCGTCAGAGGAGATCGCAGGTTTGACACGCTGGCCGGCGACGCCGCTTCGGAGGGTTGAAGTGCAGGCGGAGGGTTGAAGTGCAGGTCGGAAACGCCCGCTACCGGCTAGCGAAGGATCTGCCGTCGACGATCCCGGTGTTTCCGCTCGCCGGAGCGCTGCTCTTGCCGGGCGGCCGCATGCCGCTCAATATTTTCGAGCCGCGTTACCTGCAGATGATCGACCAGGCGATGGCCGGGTCCCGGCTGATCGGCATGATCCAGCCCAGCCTCGACGGCGCGCTGCGTGACGATGGCGAGCCGGAGCTTTGCAGCGTCGGCTGCGCCGGGCGCATCATCTCGCTTGCCGAGACCGGCGACGGGCGCTACCTGATCTCGCTGCAAGGCGTCTGCCGCTTCCGCGTCACGCAGGAGCTGACGGTCAAGACGCCGTTCCGGCAATGCCGGATCGCGCCCTTCCTTGCCGATCTCGAGGAGGACCAGGCCGCCGCCGAGGTCGACCGGCCGGCGCTGCTCAAGGCGTTTCGCGCCTATCTGCAGGCCAATGACCTCGAGGCCGACTGGGAAAGCGTCAGCCGCGCCGAGAACGCCATGCTGGTCAATGCGCTGTCGATGATGGCGCCCTATGGGCCGGCCGAGAAGCAGGCGTTGCTCGAAGCGGCGGATTTGAAGACGCGCGCCGAGACGCTGATCGCCATCACCGAAATAACGCTGGCGCGCGAGGACGAGGATTTTGGCTCCAGTATACAGTAAGCTGCGCCTGAGGCTGCAGGAGGACAACCGGTGACGGATGGACGTGATGCGCGGAAAGCCACGGTCGACCCAAAGCTGCTGGAACTGCTCGCCTGCCCGCTGACCAAAGGGCCGCTGACCTGGGACGCGGAGCGCAGCGAGCTTGTCTCGCGCGTGGCCAAGCTCGCCTATCCGGTACGCGACGGCATCCCGATCATGCTGCCTTCGGAAGCGCGCACGATCTCGGCCGAAGATGTGCTCACGCCACCGCCACGGCTGAGCGGGCCGTCTTGAACCGACCTCGCTACTGAAAGTTCCTGCCCTTCGGCATGACCTGCTGCGCGCTGCTCGACAGTGTGGCGATGTCCTGCCGGACAGGAAGTCCACGGCTTGCGTGGCGTTCCGACTCATCCGGCCGGGTGTCGCCGACAGACTGATGCTCGATGGCGGGCGGCCGCAAAAGCACGCTCAGCCAGGACGTCAGGTCCTCGATTCTGTCGGCGACGATATGGATGACATCCGATTCCTGCTGCAGCTTGCCGGTGACGCGGATGAAGCGCGCGCCCATCACGACAGAGCGGAAGCGGTCGAAGACGCGCGGCCAGATGATGACATTGGCGATCGCCTTTTCATCCTCCAGCGTGAGGAAGATCGCATTGCCCTTGCCCGGGCGCTGGCGCACCAGCACCAGACCGGCGACGGAGACCAGTCTGCCGTCGCGCACCGACGGCAGGCTGGCATTGGGCGTGATGCCGGCGCGGGTGAGCCGCTCGCGCAGGAAGGCGACCGGGTGTTCCTTCAGCGACAGGCCGAGCGAGCGGTAGTCGTGGACGACATGCTCGCCGAGCGGCATTTTCGGCAGCTTCGTCTCGGGCTCCAGCTCGCGCAGGCTGAGCGACGGCTGGTCGAACAGCGGCAGTTTTTCGGCGGCACTCCTGCCGTCGAGCGCGCGCACTTCCCAGAGCGCCGCGCGGCGGTCGAGGCCGAGCGAGCGAAAGGCGTCGGCCTCGGCGAGCCTTTCAATCTCGCCGACATCGAGGCCGGAGCGCAGCCAGAGGTCCCTGACCGATCGGTAGCCAGCGCCGCGACGGACGACGGCGGCATCCATGCGCTCCTCGGATAACCCCTTGATCTGGCGGAAACCGAGCCGCACGGCATGAGCCGTCTCGATGACGCCGCGCATCGAGGCATGACGTTCGAGGACACGCGAGGGATCGAAGGCGGATTCTTCCAATGCGCAATCCCAGACGGAATGGTTGATGTCGACCTCGCGCACCTCGACGCCATGGTCGCGCGCGTCGCGGACGAGCTGGGCCGGCTGGTAGAACCCCATCGGCTGCGCGTTCAGGATCGCGGCGCAGAAAACGTCGGGATAGAAGGTCTTGAACCAGCAGGAGGCATAGACCAGCAGCGCGAAGGACGCGGCATGGCTTTCGGGAAAGCCATATTCGCCAAAACCTTCGATCTGCTTGAAGCAGCGCTCGGCGAACTCCTTCTCGTAACCCCTGCCGACCATGCCGTCGATCATCCGCTGGCGGTAATTGCCGATCGTGCCGGTGCGCTTGAAGGTCGCCATGGCGCGCCGCAGCTCGTCGGCCTCGCCCGGCCTGAAGCCGCCGGCGACGATGGCGATCTTCATCGCCTGTTCCTGGAACAGCGGCACGCCAAGCGTCTTGCCGAGAATCTCTTCCAGCTCGGGCTTGGGATATTCGGCCTTTTCCTTGCCCTGCCGGCGGCGCAGATAGGGGTGCACCATGTCGCCCTGGATCGGGCCGGGCCGCACGATCGCCACCTCGATGACGAGATCATAGAATTCGCGGGGCTTAAGCCGCGGCAGCATCGACATCTGGGCGCGGGATTCGATCTGGAAGACGCCGAGCGTGTCGGCCCGCTCGATCATGGCGTAGACGCGCCTGTCCTCTTCCGGAAGGGTGGCGAGCACGTAGGGTTGTCCATACCTGTCCCGCGCCTGCGGATAATGATCCGTGAGCAGGGTCAGGGCGCGCTTCAGGCAGGTCAGCATGCCGAGCGCCAGCACGTCCACTTTAAGGATCTTCACCGCGTCGAGATCGTCCTTGTCCCACTCGACCATCTTGCGCTCCTCCATCGCCGTCTTGACGATGGGCACGACCTCGTCGAGCCGGTCCCTGGTGATGACGAAGCCGCCGACATGCTGGGAAAGGTGGCGGGGAAAGCCCATGATCTCGTTGGCGCGCTCCAGCACCTGCCGTGACAGCGGGTCGGTGCGATCAAGGCCGCCGGCATTGGCTTCCCTTTCGCCGAGCTCGGAGGCCGACCAGCCCCAGATGGTGCTCGACAGGGCGCTCCTGACGTCCTCCGAAAGGCCCATGGCCTTCGCCACCTCGCGCAGGGCGGAGCGGCCGCGATAGCTGATGACGGCGGCGGCTAAAGCGGTGCGCTTGGCGCTGTATTTCTCGTAGATATAGGCGATGACTTCGTCACGTCGCTCATGCTCGAAATCGACGTCGATATCGGGCGGTTCATTGCGCTCCTCGGAGATGAAGCGCTCGAACAGCGCATCGATCCGGTCGGGTCCGACCTCGGTGATGCCGATGCAGAAACAGATGACGGAATTGGCGGCGGAGCCGCGGCCCTGGCAAAGGATGTTCTGGCTGCGGGCGAATTTGACGATGTCGTGGACGGTGAGGAAATAGCGCGCGTAGTTCAGGCGCTCGATGAGCGCGAGCTCTTCCTCGATGCGCCGCGTGACGTGGACGGGAACGCCGGCCGGATAGCGTCTTACAGCCCCTTCCCGCGCCAGGCGTTCGAGCTCGGCCTGCGGCCCGAGGCCGGATTCGGTCGGCTCGTCCGGATAATTGTATTCGAGGTCGCTGAGCGAGAAGGTCAACTCATCAGCGAAGCGCAGCGTTTCCGCCAGCGCTTCAGGGTGGCGGCGGAAAAGGCGCGCCATTTCCAGCGGCGGCTTCAGGTGGCGCTCGGCATTGGCCGTGAGCTCCAGCCCGACCTCGGAAACCGGCGTGTTGAGGCGGATCGCGGTGAGCACGTCCTGCAGCGGACGGCGATCGGCGGCATGATAGAGCACGTCGTTGGTCGCCATCAGCGGGACGCCGGCATGTTCGGCCATCGCCGCCGCCTGCTCGATACGGAAGCGGTCGTTGCCGCCGTAGTCCGGCGCCACGGCCAGCCGGAGCGCCGAGCCGAAGCGATCATTAAGCCGGCTAATGAGCGCCAGATTGTCTTCCGCGTCTCCCGACAGGTTGGGCAGCATCGCCAGCGACATCAGATCGCCCCATTCGAGAAGGTCGCCGAGCTCGAGCAGCGTCGCGCCCTTCTCGTTCTCGTCGCGCAGGTTGGCTTGCGTCAGCATGCGGCAGAGGTGTCCCCAGCCCTTGCGGTCGCGGGGATAGGCGAGGATGTCCGGCGTGCCGTCGCGGAAAACCAGGCGGCAGCCGGGATGATAGGCGAGCTTCTCGACCTTGGCCTGCTGCCAGGCGCGCACGACGCCGGCGACCGTGTTCCTGTCGGCAAGGCCGATCGAGGAAAAACCGTAGAATTTCGCCGTCACCACCAGTTCCTCCGGTTTGGAGGCGCCGCGCAGGAAGGAAAAGTTCGACTGGATGCCGAGCTCGGCATAGGGGATGACGGTCAGCGCGTTCATGCGAAGACCCCGTGCATGAACCAGCGCGGCGCGGCTTGCGAGGCGCTGCTATAGAGGCCCTGGCGGTAGAGCCAGTAGCGGCGCCCCTCGCTGTCCTCGATGCGGTAATAGTCGCGGGTCGGCGCCTCCTCCTCGCCGGGCAGCTGCCGCCACCATTCCGCGGCGATGCGCTCCGGCCCTTCGGCGCGGGCGACGCGGTAAAGCGCGCGCCGCCAGCGGAAATTCATCGGCGGGCCCTCGGGGATCTCCGTCGCCGGAACCTCGATCGGCTCGGGCGAGCGGAACAGCCGCACCGGCCGCTCCGGCGGATAGATGGTCATCGGCGGGGCTGCCCGGTCGGACTGTTTCGGCGGCATGCGCCTTTGCGGCGCTTCCGCGAAGGGAACCGTGGTGACGGCGCGCTCCGGCAGGTGGCTTTCGACGACGACCGGCTTCAGCACGGCGGCCTCGCCGAGGCGGGCGCGGATGCGGTCGGCGAATAAAGCGATGTCGGCATCATCGTCGGCGATCTTGCCGGCAAGGACGCCCTGCAGCATGTCGAAGGCGGCGACCGAAAGCACGGATAGCCGCACGAGGTCGAAGCCGAAGCCGGCATCGATGTTTTGTTCAAGGGCTGCGAGCCGTTCGTGGAACAGTTTTCGGATCAGCTGCGGCTCGCGCATCGGGCGCGAGGTGCCGACCGCGATGCGGCTGACGGCGCCGTCGACGCGGAAGAGGAGAAGGGCGAGCGCCCTGGCACCCTCGCCGCGGCGTTCGAGATCGGCCTTTAGAGCGATGGCAAGCCGGCTCACCAGCCGCTCGATGTCGTCGGTGAGCACGATCGGTTCGGCAAGATGGCGCTCGACCGAGAGCGGCGCCACGGGAAGGCGCGGCGACACGGCCTCGTCGAGACGGCCGAGCGCCTGATCGAGGCGCAAAAGCAAGGTGGCGCCGAAGCGGCGGGCGAGCGGGGCGCGGGGCGCTGCCATCATCGCGCCCGCCGTGCGCAGGCCGACGCTTTCCAGGTTGGCGCGGGTCTCCGGCGCGATGCGCAGCGCCGAAAGCGGCAGGGGCGAAAGCAGCGCCTCCTCCTCCCCGCAGGCCACGATGCGGTCGCCGTGGAAGCGCGCCGCCGCCCAGGCGGCTCCGGGCGTCGAGGCGAGGCCGGCGCGGACATCGAAGCCCTGCTCGAAGAAACGGGTGAGGATCTCGTCCTGCATGGCGCGCTCGCCGCCGAACAGATGCGTGCAGCCGGTGACGTCGAGGAACAGCCCGTCCTCGCCGTCGATCGCCACCAGCGGCGTGTAACGGTCGCACCAGTCGGCAAGGCCTTCGAGCAGGCGGCGGTCGGCCTCCGTGTCGGCCTCCACCACATCGATCGAAGGATGCATGGCGCGCGCATCGGCAATGCCCATGCCGCGCTTCAATTTGAGCGCCTCAGCCCGCTCGTCGAGGGCTGCGATGCGCTGGGCGTTGCTGTCGCGATGGCTGATCACCAGAGGCAGGTGATGCGAGGGCCGGGAACGCCAGGACCGTCCCAGACGCTGGCGCAGGATCCGTTCCGCGCAAAGGTACGGGAACCACAGCGACAGAATTCTCTGTTCTTTCGGCAAAAGCGTGCTCATCGGGGTTCCACTCCAGTGTGAATTGTCCGGGCAGTGCCGTGCGGCTCTTGCCGATATCGACGGTGAAGGCGGGGCGGCCGATCGAGCCGGCGAGCGGGCCGGCGACCGTCTCGCGGCTCGCCGCCGGCGCTGCCGAGACGATGAGGCGCACGGGCG